>NZ_JBNLYC010000013.1:0-59930 GCF_050172015.1 Bacillus sp. GMa5/1
TTTATCGGTGGTCTTTTATTGAGAAAAAATATATATGCATAAAAGCATATTTTATCCTACCCATTATCGTATACAATATTAATTGTAACAAAACTGATTACAACTAATAAGGAGGCTTTTTCTATTATGAAAAAAATGATTTTAGCAGGTGCATTAACTTTAGCAGGAATTACTGGAGCTACTGCGTTTATTCCTGAAACAAAAGTCGCTGCTGCCGCTCAAGAACAAAGCTTTACAAAATTTTATTCTTTGCAAACTGGAGGTAGTTCTGAACAAGAACCTATTTTCCTTCAAAAAGGACAAGAACTAACAATTCATCCTAACAGCAAAACTCCTAGTTACAGTGTTTATGACTCAAATCATAACCTAATTGGACGTTATTCTGATGGTTACGGCCGAATTTTCACTGCAAAAACAGATGGAAATATGTATGTTCAATTTCATGCACCTTACGTTTACTATAGTCCTGTTAGTTTTTCTGTTACTTATACTATTCAATAAAAAAGAGGTCCTTTATAGGGCCCCTTTTATTTCTCTTGCCAATTCACTTTTACAAATCCATCTTTTACTGTTAATCCGCTTATATTCAATACATATTCTTCATTTGCTTTTAAAGTAACTGTAAAAGTACCTTTTTTCGATTCACAAATTTCCTTTAACTCTTTTATACCTTCTCCTTGTCTTTCATACACACTAAAACATAAGTTTCCTCGTTTTGCATCTGTCTCATAAGAAAATGTCACTTCTGTATCCTTTTCATACTGAAATTCAATATCCTTACTGGCAATATCCCATGATGAGAATTTTGCCTCATAACTTGTTTTCCCTTGCTTCTCATTTGCTAAATATATATCCCCGGCTCTCCATGCATCATCTAACGTTTGTGCAAAAGTAAAACCACTAAGTAATACAAACATTGTGCTTGCCAATATCGCAACTAATGTTACTTTCTGTTTTTTAACAAAATTCACCTTACATTCTCCTTCAACCTTCTTTTTACTTCTTCTTACCATATATAATAAAAACCCAATAAAGAATGGCAATATAACTGCTAAAATACTCCATCCTTTGCTCATTTGATGTGCTTTAGCATCTGTATATACCCATGATGCAACACATATTAAAAGTGCTATAAAAGCTAAAAACATCGTCACTCCAGCTACTTCAAATAGTACAAACGGATTAGCGAACTCTTTCATGTAATCTATACTCCTTCTTTAAAAATGACTGTATTACAACATATATCGGAATGTATACATGCATCATAATCACAATGGCTATCAACATAGGAATTTTATAATCCAAATGTGTGACAAATTGTTCTATAACAATTGTTAACAAAACAATCCAAATGGTGTGAATACAAATCATCCATTTCCTCTCTAACTTCTGAGCCTTTCGCACGCCCTGCTTCGTGTTATTTATTAGCTCTTCGCTTGGAGTTATCTCTTCTGCTAAGCTACTCTTTACCTTCTGTTCAAATTTATCTTCTGTCATAAACGAACCCCTCCAAATGTTCTCGCATTTGCTTCTTCGCATAATTAAGGCGATATTTCACTGTACCAATCGGTATATTTAATATTTCGCTCATTTCTTTATAAGAGTATTGTTCATAATAGTAGAGTACGAGCACGGTTTTATATTTTTCATTCAATAGCTGTATAACTTCCCGTATCATTTCCGCTTCCACTTTTTGAATAAATTCTTCTGATATATTCACATCATCTGCGAAATCTATTTCTCCACCATCTTCTTTATAAAATAAATCTAAGACGCGATCTTTCCATCTTTTCTTCTTGCGGTAAAAGTCATAAAATGTACGAACGCAAATTGTAGTAATCCACTTTTTATAATTATCCACATAAAAAAGTTGGTGCCTTGATGAAAAAACCTTTATCCACGTCTCTTGAAAAATATCTTCCGCATCTTCTTTCGTTTTCGCTAACTTATAGCATAAGGAATATATTTGCTGCTTATATATATCAATTAATTCTTCTATCTTTTCTTCCATCATAAGCCTCCTGTCATTTATATAAGACGACGCAAATTCCCCTTTTGTTTGATAAATTTTTTTATTATCTCCACATAAAAAGGCAATCACAACATCGTGTGATTGCCTTTTATTTAAAAACGAAAGTCCGCTTCCGCTTTTCTTCATTACATTTTTTCTGGTGCAGATACTCCTACGATTGCTAATGCATTTTGAAGTGTAGTGCGTACTGCTTTCATTAACTCGTAACGAGCTTTACTTAATTCTAAGTTATCTTGGTTTAATACTTTTTCTGCATTGTAGAAGCTGTGTAATGTTGCTGCTAATTCAAATGCATAGTTTGTAATACGGTGTGGCAGACGTTTTTGTGCTGCATCCGCAACTACAGCTGGGAATTCACCAAGTTTTTTCAGTAACTCTACTTCTTTCTCAGAAGTAACAAGTTTATAGTTCACATCTCCATCTACAGCTAATCCTAATTCTTCGCCTTGACGAAGGATACTACATACGCGAGCATGAGCATATTGTGCATAGTATACTGGGTTTTCATTAGATTTTGATACAGCTAAGTCCATATCGAAGTCTAAATGAGAATCACCGCTACGCATTGCGAAGAAGTAACGCATTGCGTCCACGCCTACTTCTTCCATAAGCTCACGAAGTGTAACTGCTTTACCCGTACGCTTACTCATCTTCATTTTTTCACCATTTTGGTATAGTTGTACCATTTGGATGATTTCTACTTCAAGCGTGTCTTTATCGTAACCAAGTGCTTGAATAGCAGCCTTCATACGAGGAATGTAACCGTGGTGGTCAGCACCCCAAATGTTGATTAACTTATCAAAACCACGCTCTAATTTATCACGGTGATACGCGATATCTGGCGTTAAGTATGTGTAAGAACCGTCGTTTTTAATTAATACACGATTTTTGTCATCGCCGTAAGTCATTGAACGGAACCAAGTTGCGCCGTCTTCTTCAAAGATCTCTTCACGCTCTTTTAATACAGCAAGAGCTTGATCGATTTTTCCGTTTTTGTATAGTGATGTTTCTGAGAACCATACATCAAATTTAACACGGAAGCTTTCTAAGTCTTTTTGAAGTTTTGCTAATTCATATTTTAAACCGTATTCACGATAGAATTCATAACTTTCTTTTTCATCAGCTTTCGCATAACGATCGCCGAATTCTTCAGCTAAACGTTTACCAATTCCAATGATATCCGCACCATGATAACCGTCTTCTGGCATTTCTTTATCTAAGCCTAAAGCTTGCATGTAACGAGCTTCAACAGAAAGAGCTAAGTTATGAATTTGGTTACCAGCATCATTAATGTAGTACTCACGAGATACATCGTAGCCTGCTTTTGCTAATAAGTTACATAAAGTGTCACCTACTGCCGCACCACGTGCATGTCCTAAGTGAAGGTCACCTGTTGGATTCGCAGATACGAACTCAACTTGTACTTTTTCACCTTTACCAGTATTCGTTTCACCGTAAGCTTCACCAGCGTTTACGATTGTTGGAATTAAATCTGTTAAGTAGCTATTATCCATATAGAAGTTAATAAAACCAGGACCAGCGATTTCGATTTTTTCAATAGAAGCTTTTGCTTTATCGAAGTTTGCAACTAGTTCTTCTGCAATCATACGAGGTGCTTTTTTCGCAACGCGTGCAAGTTGCATTGCCATATTTGTAGAGAAGTCACCATTTGTTTTATCTTTTGGAGATTCTAATACAACGTTTGGAATCTGTTCTTCTGTCGCTAATTCTGCCTTTAATACAGCAGCCTGAATTTCTTCTTTAATCAATCCTTTTACTTGTTCTAAGGAATTCATTATTTTGCCTCCTTCAAATTAATTGTAATAGTATATCTGCCAGCTTCTTGTTCACTTAGAAGCAATGCGTAAGTTAAGAAGAGTTGTCCTTTTTTCTTTTCATCCGACCATTTAAAAAGAACGTTATCAGTCTTTGTTTGCAATGCAAACGTACCAAGTTCACTCGTATACGTACCAGTTGTCCATTCACCTTTCACATGCGTCTGACGCATAGAAACAGCACCTGAACGCATAATGAGAACTTGTTCATCTTGAATTTTAATAATTGTTTTCACTTCGCCTTGTTCGTTCGGCTCCTGGAATGTTACATATGTACCTTGACCTTTTACATAGTATTGACCATTTGCTTCAAAAGCAACGGTTTCCTTCCTCGCCCCTTCACGGATTTCTGTTACGAAATGAACGTGTACCGGCAAGCCTGCAAGTTGTTTCTCCACGTCTTGCACACCTTTCAAATGTTATAGATATTAAATACTACTTATAATAAATCACTTTTCCTATCATATCAAAAAAAGACTCTGTCTGTCTGCTGAAAAATCAGGAAAACTCCATTTCAAAAAATAATTCACTTCTACTTTATTTCATATGATAAAATATTTTTTAAATCTAAATATTCTTTCAATTAAAGAGGTGAATATAGTGATACCAACAAAGTTAAAAAAGGGTGATGAAATACGAGTGATTTCACCATCGTGTAGTTTAAGTATTGTTTCAAATGAAAATAGAAAACTTGCTATAAAAAGATTAACTGACATGGGCTTTCAAGTTACATTCTCAAAATATGCTGATGAGATAGATCGATTTGCTTCCTCCTCTATTTCTTCCCGCATTCAAGACCTCCATGAAGCATTTGGAGACCCTAATGTAAAAGCTATTTTGACTACACTTGGCGGATACAACTCAAATGGTTTATTGAAACATCTCGATTATGATTTAATTCGTGAAAACCCGAAATTTTTCTGTGGTTATTCTGATATTACTGCCTTAAATAATGCAATTTACGCAAAAACAGGGCTTGTTACATATTCAGGACCCCATTTCTCTTCGTTTGGAATGGAGAAAGGGCTCGGGTATACAACCGATTACTTTTTAAAGTGCTTAACTTCTAATGAGCCTATTGAAGTCCTGCCATCTGAAACATGGAGCGATGATTCTTGGTATATAGATCAGGAAAATCGAGAATTTATTAAAAATGAAGGATACGTTTCAATTCAGGAAGGAGAAGCTACGGGAGATATTATCGGTGGCAATATGAGCACATTTAACTTACTGCAAGGCACACCATATATGCCAAATTTAAAGCACAAAATTTTATTTATTGAAGAAGATAGTTTAACTGGAACATCTACTCTTAAAACTTTTGATCGTTATTTACATTCCCTTATGCAGCAGCAAGATTTTGAATACATAAAGGGAATCATTATAGGAAAGATGCAAAAAGGTGCAGAATGTACGATAGAAGACATTCAAGAAATGATTGCTTCAAAACCTGAACTTGCACATATTCCTATCATTGCAAACGCAAGTTTCGGGCATACAACCCCGATTTTCACTTTCCCAATTGGTGGACGTGCAAAAATTATTTCTAACAAGGAAAAAACATCTATCACTATTTTAACCCACTAAAAAGGAGCGAATGAGTCGCTCCTTTTATGGTTTTTCTATTTTTTCCAACGCTTTTTGTGGAATAGATTCTTTCGGGATTTCAGCCCATCCTTTTCCTTGCATACCTTTTGCATAAATTTTTATAAACGCCCCCGTATGCAATTCACGGTTCATCATTCTTTTAATGATCTGTAACTTTCCGTCTTCTGTATACCCTTTAAAAGTATACAAGTATTCTCCGTCTTTTTTCTCACCTTTATCTATAACCGCATAATAATCTTGTATTTCTTTATTTGAAAAGAAGTTGTCTACAAAAGCATGTACACCTTCTGTTTTTGTGTTCAAATAATACGCTGTTCCACCTAGAATAATGGCGAATATAGCTAAAACTTTAATTACCAATTTCATACATGAACCTCCTGTTTGCACTTCTTTCTCACTAGTATTATATCTATACTTGTATTATACGGAAAAGAGCATACTATACTCTATCTAAAAGTCTTACACTTTCCTTACATTATTGTAAGGGATTTTTTCTTACAGCAAGTTCCCAAGAAAAAATTTTTCCGTTTCATACACTTTTATATTATTATTGAATGATACGAATTTTTATTACAAAAATCAAAGGAGACAGTTTTCAAATGGCTATCTTGCAAGGTTTAGCACTATTACTTGTTGTACTTTGTCTATTTACACTTTTTAGTTACCGTGCGCCTTATGGAATGAAGGCGATGGGTGCTTTAGCTAATGCAGCAATCGCAAGTTTTCTTATTGAAGCATTTCACCGTTATATAGGTGGAGAAATGTTTCATAATGACTTTTTACAATCAGTAGGAGAAGCTTCCGGTAGTATGAGCGGTGTCGCAGCAGCGATTTTAGTCGCATTAGCAATCGGTGTTTCCCCCGTATACGCTGTTTTAATTGGTATCGCTACTAGTGGATTCGGTATTTTACCAGGATTTTTCGCTGGATACGTTTGTGCTTTCGTCGTGAAATTTCTCGAAAAGAAATTACCAGCTGGCGTGGAATTTTTAGCAATCCTATTTATCGCTGCACCAATCTCACGCGGAATGGCAATGCTTATGGATCCGCTTGTTAACGCAACACTCGGTAAAATCGGTTCTATGATTTCAGTTGCAACTACAGAAAGCCCTATCATTATGGGTATTATGCTTGGTGGATTAATAACAGTTATTTCTACCTCTCCACTAAGTTCTATGGCACTAACTGCAATGCTTGGATTAACAGGTTTACCAATGGCGATTGGTAGTCTTGCCGTTGCCGCCTCAGCCCCGATGAACTTTATTTTCTTTAAACGATTAAAAATTTGTTCAAAGAAAGATACAATTGCTGTAGCAATCGAGCCTTTAACACAAGCCGATGTTGTCTCAGCAAATCCAATTCCTATCTATATGACAAATTTCGTTGGCGGTGCACTTGCCGGTATTATTACATCGCTATTCCAGCTTGTTAATAATGCACCAGGAACAGCATCACCAATTCCAGGTCTTCTTGTCCTATTCGGATTTAATGACGTTATAAAAGTAACGATCGCTGCCGTACTATGTGGAATCGTTACCACTATTGTCGGATACATTGGATCTATTGTGTTCCGTAAATATCCAATCCGCTCTGCTGATGAAATTCGCGGAGTTACTCCGGAAGAGAAGGTTGCATAAGAAAAAGAGCTATTCCCATCGTTTGAGAATAGCTTTTTTTTGTGTTGCGTAACGGTAAATGAAATTATACCGGCGGTTTTTTAAATATATCAGCGCAACTCGAATTATATCGGCGATTTTTTTAATATATCGGCGCAACTCGAATTATATCAGCGATTTTTTTAATATATCGACTTACCGACACATAACGACAAAATAAGAGCCCTCTAATCATATAGAGGGCTCTTATTTTATCTAGCTGCAGCGGCTAGAATCTCCAGCCATTTCACACTCTCGGTCGAGCGTTCCAATGACCTGCGATTCTGAGCGAGCTGCCTCCGCTTTTATTACTATCCAGTTACGCCTCCTAGACCCTTGCGTCTAAGAACCTTCCCTGCCAAAAGGTAAAAAGCACCTTTTGCAGGAAAGAACCTTAGTCACCGGGTCTGAACAGTCGGCTTCACTTTTACTTTATCTAGCTGCAGTGGCTAGAATGATCGGTGGCTTCGCTTCTTCCTTCGAGGCAAAAAGCGCCTCTACGTCTGAAACTCCATCCCCCTCACATTCTGAGCGAGCCGCTTCCGCTTTTATTTCACCCAACCGAGCAGCATTTCCCGCACGAATTTGCTTGCTGCGACTGGTGTTTGATCACTATGGTCGTAGACTGGAGCTACTTCTACTAAGTCTGCTCCAACTACATTTATATTTGAATTTGCAATTGCTACGATGGAATCTAATAATTCTTTAGATGTGATACCGCCAGCTTCTAACGTTCCTGTTCCTGGAGCGTGAGCTGGGTCTAATACATCAATGTCGATTGTGACATAGACTGGGCGGCCAGCAAGTTTCGGTAATACTTCTTTTAACGGTTCTAATACGTCAAATTTGTATAAGTTCATACCTACTTCTTTCGCCCATTCAAATTCTTCCTTCATTCCAGAACGAATTCCGAAAGAATATACGTTTTCCGGACCAATTAAATCACACACTTTACGAATTGGTGTAGAGTGGGATAAAGGCTCCCCTTCATACGATTCACGTAAATCAGTATGAGCATCCATGTGGATGATTGCTAAATCCGGATATTTTTTTGCCATTGCCTTAAAAATTGGCCAAGACACTAGGTGCTCACCGCCGAGACCTAGTGGAAACTTATCGGCATCTAAAAGTTTTGATACATACTCTTCAATCATGTCTAAGCTGCGTTGTGCGTTTCCGAATGGTAATGGGATATCACCCGCATCAAAATATTTTACCTCTTCTAGTTCACGATCTAAATACGGGCTATATTCTTCAAGACCGATTGATACTTCACGAATACGTGCAGGGCCAAAACGAGATCCCGGACGGTAACTTACTGTCCAATCCATAGGCATCCCATAAATAACTACCTTTGACTCTTCAAAACTTGGATGACTTTTAATAAATACTTTACCTGAATAAGCTTCATCAAAACGCATATTCTTTTCCTCCTTATGTGGAACTTAAGGTATCCCAACCTTTCACTATTTCTCAAATTTGGAGCGAATTGCTCCTCTTTCTCGATTTACCGGGTCTTCTTTTTAACAACAAGAAGACGATTTTCTCTACAGAAGTGTAAGTAGCTAGCATGTTCAAGTCTTCTGGACAAACACCTTAAATGAGCTACTTACACTTTATTTGTTTGATACAATTCTCTTACTTAATTAAATCCCCAACAAATTTCGGTAATGCGAATGCTGCATTGTGTAATTCTTTTGTGTAGTATTTCGTTTCGATTTCGTGGAAACGCTCTTCACTTACTTCTAATGGATCATGTTTTTTAGATCCAATTGTGAACGTCCAAAGACCACTTGGGTAAGTTGGAATGTTTGCTGTGTATAAACGAGTAATTGGGAAGATCTCTTTTACGTCTTTAAACACAGTTGTAATTAGTTCTGGTGTAAACCAAGGGTTGTCCGTTTGTGCAACGAAAATACCATCTTCTTTTAACGCTTTTGAAATTCCAGCGTAGAAGCCTTTTGTAAATAGGTTTACTGCTGGTCCTACTGGCTCAGTAGAATCTACCATAATTACATCGTATTCATTTTCGCTTTCTGCGATATGTAGGAAACCGTCTCCTACTTTTACTTCTACACGCTCATTATCTAATGCGCCTGCAATTGATGGTAAGTATTGTTTAGAGTACTCAATTACTTTTCCATCGATTTCAACAAGAGTTGCTTTCTTTACACTTGGGTGTTTTAACACTTCACGAATAACACCACCATCACCGCCACCAACAACTAATACGTTTTCAGGGTTTGGATGTGTAAATAAAGGTACGTGTGCTACCATTTCGTGATAAACGAACTCATCTTTTTCTGTTGTCATAACCATGCCATCTAAAATAAGCATGTTTCCGAACTCTTCCGTTTCGACCATATCAAGTTTTTGGAATTCTGTTTGCTCCGTATGTAATGTGCGGTTAATACGCGCCGTAATCCCAAAATGTTTTGTTTGTTTTTCAGTGAACCATAGTTCCATCGTACAATCACGCCTTTCAATGCAAATTTATAATAGGGACATCATTAATGTCCCCTAACAAAAATAAAACAAAACATCCAAAATGTATAGTTAAAAGTACAAAAATACCGAAAATATATTTTAGTCAGAGGGTTCTAACATATGTGCGGAAAGGGTTTGCACCGCAAAAGGAAAGAAAACCCTTTCTTAAGAAAGGGCTTTTGTCTCTATTTCTACTGGTTTACGAATTGGAATTAGGATCATAATACAACCAACTAACACAACAATTCCACCTACTAAAAACGGACTTTGTGGTGAAACAGTATGACCGATAATTCCTGATAAAATTGGAGCAATCGCACCACCTAACCAACGAACAAAGTTATAAACACCTGACGTAACAGATCTTTCATAAGGTGAAATATCCATTACATAACTTGTATATAATGCATTGTTTAAGCCAGATGCCAATCCTGATAAAACGATAAGAGTAATTTGTAACCACATAATTTTCACAAAGAATAGTGCAATTAAGAAAATCGCAAATACGAGTAAACTACCCTTTAATAATGTTTTTGGTTCATATTTCCCTTCTAGCTTATGTGCTAAAATTGCAGAACCGTAAGCTAACGCGAGCCCCCATCCGCAAAATACAAAGCCTAATTGAATAGCTGATAAATGCATAATAAGTGGTGAATATGCTAACACAACGAAAAATCCGTAGTAGTATAACATTCCTGAAATCGCACCTTGCATAAACGGTTTATACTTCACCAGGTTAAGTAATTCTCCTACCCCAGCAGCCTTACGCTTCACTTTTCGCTCCGGTTCTTTTACAAAAAAGAATACTAAAATAAATGCTAAGAAAATTAAAATACTTGTCGCGAAAAACGGATAACGCCAAGAATAACCACCTAATATCCCGCCTAATAATGGTCCGCCAGCCATGCCTAAACCGATAGCTGCTTCGTATAATCCTACTGCTTCATGAACTTCTTTACTTAATGCTATTAATAGCGTCATTGCTGTAGCAAAAAACATCGCATTTCCTAATCCCCATCCAGCGCGGAAAAGAGATAATTGAGCAATCGTTTGCGATATACCGCATATAAACGCAAATACAGTCACAATCGCAAGACCGATTGTCATCATCCGTTTATCACCAAATCTCGATGCAAATATACCAGCTGGTAACATCATGATTGCCATCGTTAAAATATAAGCGGTAAATAACATTTCAACTTGCCAATGCGTTGCACCAATTTTCTCAGCAATAATTGGCAAAATTGGGTCAACTACCCCTATACCCGAAAAGGCAAGGAAGGTAGCCACCACTGTAATCAATCTCCCTAGTTTTTGTTTGCTCTCCATTTTGATTACTCTCCTTTTGTGTTCTCTAAAAATGTTACTGCACGATGTAAACTATCTTCTAGTTCTGCCTTTACACGTTGCATTTGCTCCATTTTTTCGTCTAGCGTTTCCACTTGTTTTTCAAGCATATCTTTAATTTCTTGAATCACTTCACGATCACGAGGGTTTTCGCTATTTCTTCTTTGCTCCATTCTTTCTTTTAACGATAAAAAATGCTGCATCTCTTGAAGCGTAATTCCTAACACTTCTTTCGCTTCCACAATTTTTTTAATTCTGGCGATATCCCCGTCTGTATACAGGCGAATGTTCCCCTCACTACGTTCAGGGGGATGAATTAAACCAATTTCCTCATAATAACGAAGTGTACGTTTTGTCAAACCAACTTGCTTTGTTACCTCATCAATTTTATACATGTTTATTCCTCCCTTCACTTGATTATTACATTTTACGTTAACGTTAACTTTTGTGCAACTGTTAGACTTTTGTAAATGTTTGTCATATTCAATTGTATTTTCCCTAAAGCAGTTTCATAATGAAAGAAAAGAGATAATAAGGAGAATTTCACATGAGTAAACCACTTATTTTCGCTCACCGCGGAGTAAAAGGAACACATCCCGAAAATACGATGATTGCCTTCCAAGAAGCAGAACGCATTGGCGCTCACGGAATTGAACTCGATGTCCACTTATCAAAAGATGGTGAACTTGTCGTAATTCACGATGAAACCGTCAATCGTACAACAAATGGCGTTGGACTTGTTTCGGAAAAAACGGTAGAGGAACTACAATCATTGGACGCTGGTAGCTATAAAGACCCTTCTTTCCATGAAGCAAAAATCCCAACGTTGCGTGAGGTTTTCATTTGGCTTTCCACAACGAACTTACAACTAAATATTGAATTAAAGACAGATGTTATTCATTACCCAAATATTGAGGAAAAAGCTGTTGCACTTGTGCGTGAATATCATCTTTCTAATCAAATTGTATTTTCATCATTTAACCATGACTCTGTTTCATTATTAGCAGAAATTGCTCCTGAAATCCCAAGAGCAATTTTATATGATACACCACTTTCTGATCCAATTGCCGAAGCAAAACATAGAGAAGCAAATGGATTACATCCAAACTTCCAGTTATTAACGAAAGAATTTGTGCAGTCAGCACAAGAGCAAGGGTATGTTTTCCGTCCATATACAATTAATGAATACAAAGATTTACAAACTATGATTGATTATGGTGTAGATGTCATCATTACCGATTGGCCAGCACGTGCCTTTGAGCTCCTTTCTTAATGGAAGGGGCTTTTTTATTTTCGAAATTTCATTGTTTAAAATAAATGAAAACCCTCAATACTAATACAATAACGCTTGTATTAATGAGGGGCTGAAAAAAGATGGATCAAACTATGAATCCAAAACTTAAAAAATATAAACGTCTTTTCTTCACCGCAATGTTTTCTTGTGTCCTTTTCTTCGTTTTTTCTTTTTTTGTTATTATTATAGTTGCAAAAATTATGGGACCTCCTCCTGTTGCGGTCCCGCAAACAAGCGTCTTTTACGCAAATGATGACACTGTTATAGGACAAAGTAATGAAATGCAAAAACGTTACAATGTATCTCTTAATGAAATTTCACCTTATGTAAAAGAGGCGACACTATCTATTGAAGATCAACGATTCTACAAACATCATGGCTTTGATATGAAACGTATTGCTGGTGCCATTGTTGCCGATTTAAAAGCGATGGCAAAAGTCCAAGGTGCTAGTACGATTACACAACAGTATGCTCGTAACCTTTACTTAGATCATGATAAAACGTGGAAACGTAAACTATTAGAAGCAATGTACACAATTCGCCTTGAGGTGAATTATAATAAAAATCATATTTTAGAAGGATATTTAAATACAATTTATTACGGACATGGCGCTTATGGCATCGAAGCTGCATCCCGTCTATATTTCGATAAAACGGCAAAAGAGTTAACATTAGCAGAAGCTAGTATGCTCGCAGGTATCCCGAAAGGGCCAAGTGTCTATTCTCCCTTTTTGAAAGAGGATCGTGCGAAAGGACGACAAGCTCTCATATTAGATGAAATGGTAGAACAAGGATATATTACGAAGCAACAAGCAGCCTTAGCGAAGAAAGAGCCACTAACTTTTGCCTCATTAGATACGAAAAAAGTAGCAGAGGTCGCACCATATTTCCAAGATGCTGTACAAGCTTCGCTCCTTCGTGATGTTGGATTAGACGAACAAGCTTTACAACGGGGTGGCTTGCGAATTTATACAACGCTAGACCCTAAACTACAAGCTGTAGCAGAACAAGCTGTAAAAGATCACATACCTGACACAACAAACATACAAACTGCTCTCGTCTCTATGAATCCAAAGACAGGTGAAGTGGCTGCTCTTGTTGGTGGAACTGATTATACTACGAGTCAATTTAACAGGGCTACACAAGCCATTCGTCAGCCTGGTTCTACATTTAAGCCATTTCTATATTATGCGGCATTAGAACGAGGATTCACGCCTGCTACGCGCTTAAAAAGCGAATATACTGTATTCACCTTAGGTGACGGCGTTTCAAAGTATAAACCGAAGAACTATAAAGATTATTATGCAGATGATTTCGTAACGATGGCACAAGCTCTCGCAGTCTCTGATAACATTTATGCTGTGAAAACGAATTTGTTTTTAGGCGATGACGCGCTTGCAAAAACAGCGAAACAATTTGGAATTAAAAGTGCATTAAAAGATGTGCCTTCTCTAGCTCTTGGTACATCACCAGTAAAACCAATTGAAATGGTTAACGCTTATAGCATGTTCGCAAATGGTGGAAAAGAAGTAAAACCTACTTTCATTCGCCGCATTATGGATCATGAAGGAAATATATTATACGATGCTCATTTAGAGAGTAAACAAGTTCTCGACAAGAGCAAAGCGTTTGTAATGGAAGAAATGATGACTGGTATGTTTAATAAGAAACTAAGCAGTTATGCTGCTGTAACTGGTCAATCGATGTTATCCAAACTATCAAGAACATATGCCGGCAAATCTGGTTCTACTGAAACGGATAGTTGGATGATCGGATTTACTCCGCAAATCGTAACTGGTGTGTGGGTCGGATATGATCAACCTAAATCTATTTCAAACGTAGCAGAACAAGGATATGCGAAGAAAATATGGACTGATACGATGGAGAAAGGGTTAGAGGGACAACCAAAAAAAGAATTTAAACAACCAAGTGACGTCGTAGCGGTTAATATCAATCCAGAGAACGGTAAAATTGCTACAAAAAATTGTCCTATTTCTGTGAAAATGTATTTCGCTAAAGGTACCGAACCGACTGAATATTGTATGGATCACGTCGATGATAAAGAAGAATTTGAAAAAACGACTGAAGAAAAGAAAAAAACAAGTTGGTGGAAAAAATATCTTCCTTGGTAAAAAAAATAGCTGACGGGCATCCGTCAGCTATTTTTTATTCACTTAATAATGCACGGCGCAATTCTTCACTAGATTCGTTCCAAATAGCTTCATTATGTTCTTTCAAGAACGTACCAAGTACCTTTTTAGATGATTCATCCATATGGTCAACCATAATGTGACGCTTCAATGATTTATCCATTTTATTTACGTGCTCTGGAAGTGATTTATATCCGCGGCGAATTTCACGGTCTACTGTCATTTCACAAGCTGTTACACCTGCATAATACGCACCTGTCGCAGTTCTTTCAATCGTTACCCAAACAAGCCAAAATGGTTTTCCGTTTGGAACTTCATCTTTATTTGTTAAAAACTTAATACCTTTTTCTACTGTACTACGCGCGTGCATCGCACCAATATCAACGAATGCAGTTTTCTCTAGTACATCAACAAATACAGGTGAAATGTTTTCTAAGCTTAATGCCCCAACACCAAATCCACCATGTCCATCTGTTGAATCATTTTTCACGATATTAAAACCGATTTTTTTCTTTTTCTCTGTCATATGTAAAATCCTCCTCACTTAAAAATTATAAAAGGCCAAAAATAGGCGCAATGATGCTATCTAAAAATACAAATACATGCGGAATAACTACCTGGAAAATAGGTTGAATTGTGTAATTACTAAGCGGTGTAATAACGAGAATTAATAACGCAATTGCCCCGTATTTTTCATACTGTGTCATTTTCGCGCGAATATTTGCTGGCGCTAAATCTTCCACAACTCGATACCCATCAAGTGGCGGGATCGGTAATAAGTTAAATACAAGTAAAACGATATTCAGCATAATAAAAATCTGGAAAAATTGAGCTAACGTATCTGCTACTGCAGATGGAATTGAGTATAATACACCAAATTTTACTAAGCTATACCAAATAATTAAACCAATTGCGCTTAAAATTAAGTTACTAATCGGCCCTGCAATTGAAACTAATATACCTGCAAGACGCGGTCTTTTAAAGTTATATGGGTTAACAGGAACCGGTCTTGCCCAACCGAATCCAAGAATTAATACTGCAATCAAACCTATAGGATCTAAGTGTGCCATCGGTGATAACGTTAAACGGCCTTGTCTCTTTGCTGTATCGTCTCCAAATTTATATGCTACATATGCATGTGCAAATTCATGAACTGATAATGCGATAATAATGGCCATTGCTACCAAAGGAATTTGGTGCAACGGGTATCTAAATAACTGATCCATGCTTCATCTCCTCTTCCATATGTCAAAAAAAGAAATTATTTGTTTTTTCGATTGTTCTTCCCCATAATCCGCTATAATAAGAGTGTAACTTACATAAAAGGAGCGATTGTACATGCCATACGTAACAGTGAAAATGCTAGAAGGACGCACAGAAGAACAAAAGAAAGCTCTTGCTGAGAAAGTAACAGCAGCAGTAAGCGAAACAACTGGTGCTCCTGAAGAAAACATCGTTGTTTTCATCGAAGAAATGTCTAAAAACCATTATGCAGTTGGCGGAAAACGCTTAAGCGACAAATAATTTCAAGTTTTTTCATAAGAAGCAGTCATTAGCTGCTTCTTATTTCTTTCCTTCTAACAACTCAATAATTCTCTCTTTATATTTTCCTTTTCTTCCATCTTCATAGATTAAATCATGCGGATAGAATAGCTTTTGATCTGTTCTTTTCTTACCTGTAATCGCCTCAACAATATCCGACTCACGTGAAAGCTCTCTAAGCTCTCCGTTTGGCATAAGAAGTAGGATTGGTAGACGCTCTTCTTCTTCTCCTGCACGATAAAAGTCATACGGTAAGTCTGATGTTGAATCAACTACTAAATAATACTCTGGATCAAGTCCAATCTTTTTAAATAAACTACTTAACTCCATCCAATTATCTAAACCGTGTTTATCTGTAAACTCTACATATTTAAATAGATTTCGATTCATAAAACGGCGGCATAAATCGCTCAAAATTGGATCTTCTTCTTCCTGCCATACTTGGAAGTAGTAATACATAACGTTCTCGTCTAACTTTAAATAATCCTCTACTGTTACTTCTTCTTCAAATAAAGAATAGAAATGAACAGGATGATTTTTAAATGTATAATACTTCTCGTGCAGTGATTTCGCACGGTGTAAAATCTTCGTTAAAATAACTTCTGCACTTCGCGTTACCGGGTGGAAATATACTTGCCAATACATTTGATAACGACTCATAATGTAATGCTCAACAGCATGCATACCACTATTTTTAATGACTACTTGATTCCCATACGGACGCATTACACGCAGTATACGTTCCATATCGAAGTTTCCGTACTTTACGCCTGTAAAATAAGCATCTCTTAATAAATAATCCATACGATCCGCATCAATTTGGCTCGAAATCATACTAATCGCTAATTTATTAGTAGATGTTTTTGCAATTACATCTGCTACCTTTTGTGGAAACTCCTTATCAACACGACTTAATACATCATTAATCTCCGTATCGCCTACGATAATCTTTTGCGTAAATTTCTCATGATCTAATGAAAATACTTTTTCAAACGAGTGAGAAAATGGGCCGTGACCGACATCATGAAGTAATGCCGCACATAAACATAACAATCTATCTTCAGCATTCCAATTTGGTCTGCCATCAAACACATCATCAATCATACGACGAATAATTTCGTATACACCTAACGAATGAGTAAAGCGACTATGCTCTGCACCGTGAAATGTAAAAAATGTCGTTCCAAGCTGCTTAATACGGCGCAAGCGTTGAAATTCTTTCGTTCCGATTAAATCCCAAATAACACGATCACGCACGTGCACATATTTATGTACTGGGTCTTTAAACACTTTTGTTTCGCTGAGTTTGTCGTTTAAATATACCACTTTCCGACATCCCCCTTTCTTTACTACATTCTTACTTTATATTATAAACGAAATGAGAAACAGAAAGAAATGAAAGACTGTATTAATTCCCTTTATAAAAAGAAAAAATCACCTTTACCGAAGTAAAAGTGATTTCCTTTATACATTATTTACCTAAAACGAATTCAGCAACTTCGTCTAAGATCATATCTTTCCCTAGTGGGAAGTAACCTTTGTTTAAGTCTTCATTTTTAATTGTAAATACGTGGTTATTTTTAACAGCGTTCATGTTTTTCCAAATTGATTCTTCTTGGAATTCTTTTAAGCGCTGAGAACCGTCACCAGTTGTAAATACGAATAAGTAATCTGGGTTGTAATCGATTAAAGCTTCTTTTTGTACTTGTACTAACGGTTTATCAGTTGGTGTACCTTTAACTGCTGGTAGTTTTAAATCATTAAAGATTACGCTACCGTAACCGTAATCACCATATACGCGGAAAGCATTTGGATATGCAGCCATTTTCATAAATGTTGCTTCACCAGTTTTAGCGACGATTTTGTCATGTAATTTGCTTGCTTTTTCATCATACTTTTTGAACCATTCTTTTGTTTCTTTTTCTTTACCGAAGATTTGACCTACTTCTTCGAATTTTGGACGCCATTGATCTAATGGAGTGTTTAACATAACTGTTGGTGCAATTTTAGATAATTGATCATAAATCTTTTCTTGACGATTATTTACAAGAATTAAATCTGGTTTTGCAGCAGCTACTGCTTCAATGTTAATTTTATCGCCCCAAGCAGAACCAACTGGTTTAACGTCTTTTAGTTTCTTTTCAATATGTGCATCAATTTTTTCTTGAGATGTATTAGCAGTAATAACCGGTTTCATACCGAAAATTAATAATTCTTCTGTTGAACCACTAAGGTCAGCAATTTTCTTTGGGTTTGCAGGAATTTTAATTTCCCCTTTTGCATGTTTTACAGTGCGCTCTTCAGTCTTTGCATCTGCTTTCTTTTCTTCTTCTTTGTTAGAACAAGCTGCAAATAGTACAGAAGTCACAACTAGTACCATTGCTAATAGTGCCATTTTAAAATTCTTCATGTTCCCACTCCTTCTAGCTGTATTTATCTTATAAGTTACAATGAACTATAAGAAACAAATATAACAATTAATTAATATATATTTATTAATTGTTGTTAACAACCCATTCTAACGGGCGTTCAACTTCCCATTCTTATATAAGAAGCTCAACGTCCATTAGAATTCCCCCTCTTTACGAGGGGGTTCTACTTATGCTTTTTTACGCAATTGATTACTAATCATCGCTAAATCATATGTTAAACAAATTGGCTTACAGTTTACTGGACATGGAACGATTTGAGCTTCAATCTCAAATACGTTACGAAGTGTTTCACTTGTCATAACTTCATCTGGCGTTCCTTGTTTCATTAACTTACCTGCTTTTAATGCAATCATATGATCAGAGAAACGAGAAGCGTGGTTTAAGTCATGGATAACCATAACAATCGTTCTACCTTCTTCTTCATTTAACTTTTTCAATAAGTTTAATACTTCTAATTGATGAGCCATATCTAAGTAAGTTGTTGGTTCATCCAATACAAGTAATTCTGTTCCTTGTGCAAGAGCCATTGCGATCCAAACACGTTGACGTTGGCCACCTGATAGCGCTTCTGCTGGACGATTCGCAAATTCTTTCATTCCTGTCACTTCAAGTGCCCAGTTAATGTAGCGATAATCCTCTTCTTTCAACGTGCCAAACCCTTTTTGATGAGGGAATCTTCCATATGACACAAGCTCAAATACAGTAAGACCCGTTGGCACTTCTGCAGTTTGTGGTAAAATCGCCATTTTCTTTGCAATTTCTTTCGTTGGCTGTTTCTCAATTGCTTTTCCGTCGAGATAAACAGTACCTTGCTTTGCCTTCAAAATACGAGACGCCGTTTTTAATAATGTGGACTTCCCACAACCATTTGGTCCAATAATTGTTGTAATTTTCCCTTCCGGAATTTCAACTGTTAACCCGTCAATAATTAAACCTTCATTATAGCCAACAGATACCGCATCCACCGCTAAAGTTGCCATACGAAAAGCCTCCCTTTATTTTGTCCTCATAAGTAAATAAATGAAATATGGTGCACCAATTACAGAAATAACAAGACCGACTGGTATTTCTGAAGTTGTTAATACACTTCTTGAAATTACGTCTGCGAATAAAAGTAAAAACGTTCCTATTAGCGCAGCGGTGGGCAACATAATTTGATGTTTACCACCAACAAGGCGCCTTGCTAAATGCGGGGCCATTAAACCGATAAAGCCAATTCCGCCCGCAACAGCAACAGATGCACCTGCTAAACAAACTGCAATAAATAATAATTTACGTCTTTCTTTTTCTACGTTTACACCAAGGCCAACTGCTGTAGAATCGCCTAGGTTCATTACATTTAATATGTGTGCTTTACTTATAGCAAGCGGTAAGAAAATAACCATCCATGGAAGTACACTTAATACGAATTTCCAATCTGTACCCCATAGACTTCCCGCCAGCCAAATCGTAGCAAAACGAAAATCGTTAGATGTCATCTTCATAGAGAAAATTAAACTAACAGCTCCAAATCCAGCTGCAACGGCAATACCGACAAGTATTAATCGAGTCGATGAAACGCCGTCTTTCCATGCTAGTAAATAAATAATTACCGCTGCTAATATCGCTCCAACTAGTGCGAAGAATGGAAGAATGAATACAGATAAAAATGTACCAGTCCCTACTTTCCCGAAGAAGAAGTAGACGAATATAACAACTGTTAATCCCGCTCCAGCATTAATACCTATAATACCTGGATCAGCAAGCGGATTTCGTGATAAACCTTGCAAAATCGCACCTGACATAGCTAAAGCAGATCCGACTAGTATAGCAATTACCATACGCGGCATGCGGAATTCAAATAAAATAACAGACTGATCTTCAGCCCCTAGTCCAACCAATGACTTTAATACGTCCATTGGCGGGATTTTAAAAGTTCCTGTATTTAAACTAATAAGAAATATAGAAACGATTAGTCCTACTAAAATCGTTAATATAGAAATGTTCTTTTTTGTTAAGACACTCGTCCTCACATCTTTCCTCTCCCTTCATTACGTGCTAAGTAGAGGAAGAATGGAACCCCAATTAGCGCTGTAATCGCTCCAATTGGCGTTTCAAATGGCGGGTTAATAACGCGAGATAACATATCTGCACATTCAATTAACAGCCCGCCTAAGACCGCAGAACATGGAATAACCCATCTATAGTCCGAGCCTACAAGAAAACGAGTCATATGCGGAATTACAAGACCAACAAATCCAACTGATCCTGCCATGGAAACTGCGGAACCCGTTAAAACAAGAACAAGTACTGTTCCGATAAATTTAATTAATGTCGTATTTTGACCAAGTCCAATTGCAATTTCTTCACCGAAGCTCAAAATTGTAATATATCTCGACATCATAATTGCGATAAAAAGACAAACAAGGCCAATTGGCACTAACATATTAATACTTTGCCATTTCACTCCAGCAACTCCGCCTGCATTCCACATGCTTACCTCTTGGGCAAGATTGAAATACAATGCGATTCCAGATGAAATCGCCCCTAATAAAGCACTAATAGCTGCACCTGCTAAAGCTAATTTCACAGGTGTTAATCCACCTGGTGAAGAAGACCCAATTCCATATACAATGCTTGCACCAAACGCAGCTCCAATAAAAGATGCGATAACAAACATTAAATAAGGTGAATTAGGAAAAAATGCATACATAATTGCAATTCCAAATACAGCCCCATCTGTAATCCCCATTAACGATGGCGAAGCAAGTGGATTTCGCGTCATACCTTGCATAATTGCTCCTGATACCGCTAAAAAGGCACCTGCAACTACGCCCCCTATTGCTCTAGGCATGCGAAGCTCTTGAATTACATTATGATGTGTAATAGATCCATCAAACTGAAATACAGCTTGCCATACAGTCTTTAAACTAATATCTGCAGCCCCAAAAGAAATAGAAACTGCCATGCTTAAAGCTAACAAAACTGTACCCGCTACTAAAATAATAGAAGCGATAAGCGGTCTGCTCTTAATCTCTTTAACATTCTCTTCTTGCTGTTCTATACTGCTTGCGCTCGCTTCCATCCCTCAACCATCCTAACTAACAACATATATTTATTGAAATGAAATTTATTCTCAAATAGTAATAAAAAAATTAGTTGAATTGTTATTTTCCTGATAATGATTCTCAGAATCAGACACTTCTATTCTACCTATCGCTTTAAAAGACTGTCAACCATTATTTTGAAATATAAATTTATACAAATTGGAATTTTAATACAAAAGTTGTGTCTATCCTTTAGAAAACGTTCGTCCATACAAGAGTACTTTCGCAGAATAAATTATTCCTCTTATGGGCATAAAAAAGAAGAGTAATCTTTTCACTCTTCTTTTTCTTACTTATTTAACTTTGCTTCAATTTTTGCGATTAACTCATCTTCTGTTGGAGCCGCAACTGGACGGTTATTTACAAATGCGAATGATTTTTTACGACCAGGACCACAGTAAGACTGACATCCAACTTCAATCGTTGCACATGAATCTACTTTTTTTAACTTCGGAACTAACGTTTTAACGTTCGTTGCCTGACAGTCATCGCACACGCGAAACTCGTTTCCCATTATATAACACTTCCTCTATTTTAAACTTTTCTCAAGTACGTTTAAAAATAAACACTAAATGGTATTTTACCGCTCTTTGAAGCTCGTTGCAAGTTTCCCTACAAAGCCTATTCTCTACATAATGCTACATATTTTATATGCTCTCCTACAGAAGCGCTCACCATTCATGGGAAAATTTTTACCTTTCATCGAAATCTACCATATTTTTAAAAGCTTTGTATAAAAGTTTATTTTTTTGCCCATTATAAAAATAGGAAGTTCATAAAAAGAAAGGGAGTTGAATCTATGAAAGTAAGACAAGATGCTTGGACAGATGAGGATGATTTATTACTTGCTGAAACGGTACTTCGTCATGTTAGAGAAGGAAGTACGCAATTAAATGCATTTGAGGAAGTAGGGGATCAGTTAAATCGTACATCTGCTGCTTGTGGTTTCCGCTGGAATGCTGTTGTTCGCTATAGCTATGAACAAGCTCTTCAACTAGCAAAAAAACATCGTAAAGATAAAATGCGTGCTGCAAGCGGTGAACAAGCGAAAAAACGTTTACTTTATACACCACCAGCTTCAGATTCGATAACTGATTATGAAGAATTAGTACAGGAAGAATCAATCGTACAATATAAAGAAGCTATTCCATATCAAGAATCTACTGCTCCTGCTGCAAGAAGCTCTATGACAATGCAAGATGTTATTTATTTTTTACAAACAGTCGGATCTTCAAATATAAAAGTGACAGCTCTTGAAAACGAGAATACGAGATTGAAACAAGAAATTAAAGCACAAATCCTTCGGAATGAGGAACTAGAAAAGAAACTAGAAAAATTAGAAAAGCAATCTCATACTGTACAAGAAGATTACGAAACACTTATGAACATTATGAACCGAGCTCGTAAATTGGCAGTCATGGATGACGAAGAACGTTCTCAAACATCTTTCCGAATGGACCGAAACGGTAATTTAGAAAAAATTGCAGAATAAAAAGGATGCATGTAATGCATCCTTTTTATTATTTCACCTCTAAGCTCCCCCTTTATATGTGAGAAAACTCCATTCTTCATTTTTTGCTATAATAGAGATTGTCATTTTAAAGATAAGGGGTTAGTTATATGAGCAATTCCCGTTCCATTTTATCTCAGCCAGAGTGGCGCATTGTAGATCAATCTAGTTTGGGACCAACATTCCATGCACTTCAGTCATTCGCAATGGATGACACATTATGCACAAGCATTGGAAATGGCAAGTCAGCCGCAACAATGCGTTCTTGGGTTCATCACAATACAATTGTCCTTGGCATTCAAGATTCACGCCTTCCGCATTTAGAAGAAGGTATTTCTTTTTTAAAACAAAACAACTTCAATGTTATTGTCCGTAATTCTGGCGGGCTTGCGGTCGTGCTTGATGAAGGTGTTTTAAACGTATCACTTTTATTCCAAGAAACAGAAAAAGGTATCGATATTGACCTTGGATACGATACAATGTGGCATTTGATTAAGGAGATGTTAAAGGATTACGACGTTACTATCGAGGCAAAAGAAATTGTCGGCTCTTACTGTCCTGGTAGTTATGACTTAAGTATTCGCGATCAAAAATTCGCTGGTATTTCACAACGTCGTATTCGCGGAGGTGTCGCTGTCCAAATCTATCTCTGCGCTACCGGAAGTGGCTCTGAGCGTGCCGCACTCGTTCGTGATTTCTACAACCTAGCAATTCAAGGGGAAGAAACACGCTTTACGTACCCTGAAATTGTACCAAGTACGATGGCCTCACTCTCAGAATTACTTGGTGAAACCATTACAGTACAAGATTTAATGATGCGTCTTTTAAAAACATTGCAGCAATTCGCTCCAAAGTTAACACCATCTCAATTAACAATAGATGAGATTCCTTTATATGAGACGAATTTACAACGTATTATTGATCGTAATAATAAAGCACTTGGTTTAGAAAAATAAAGACCGTCGCTATAATAGCGACGGTCTTTATTTCAATTCATTATAGAATTAAAGTGCTTGAGCTGCTGTAATTAAAGCTAACTTGTACACTTCTTCCTCGTTACATCCACGAGATAGGTCATTTACAGGCATGTTTAAGCCTTGTAAGATTGGTCCTACTGCTTCGAAGTTACCTAAACGTTGAGCGATTTTGTAGCCGATATTACCAGCTTCTAAGCTTGGGAATACGAATACGTTAGCATCACCTTTAATTGTAGAACCTGGAGCTTTTTTCTCAGCTACAGATGGTACGAATGCAGCATCGAATTGGAATTCTCCATCTAAAGTTAACTCAGGAGCCATTTCTTTTGCAATGCGAGTTGCTTCTACAACTTTTTCTGTTTCTGGAGATTTCGCAGAACCTTTTGTAGAGAAGCTTAACATAGCAACGCGTGGATCAATGCCGAATAACTCAGCAGTTTTCGCACTTTCGATACCGATTTCAGCTAAATCTTGGCTGTTTGGTGCAATGTTAATTGCGCAATCAGCGAATACATATTTCTCTTCTTCACGTACCATGATGAATACGCCAGAAGTTTTTGTAACGCCTGGTTTTGTTTTAATAATTTGAAGTGCTGGACGAACTGTATCAGCTGTAGAGTGAGCTGCACCACTTACTAGACCGTGTGCTTTGCCCATGTATACAAGCATTGTACCGAAGTAGTTTTCGTCTTTAAGGATTTTGCGAGCGTCTTCTTCAGTTGCTTTACCTTTACGGCGTTCAACGAAAGATGCTACCATTGCATCCATTTCTTCGTATGTAGCTGGGTCGTAAATATCAACGCCTGCTAATGTTAAATTCATGCTAGCAGCTTTTGCGCTAATTTCTTCTCTATTACCAACTAAGATTGGTTTTACTAACTCTTCTTTTGCTAAACGCTCTGCAGCGCCTAAAATTCTTTCATCAGTTCCTTCAGGAAGTACGATAGAAATGCCTTTTCCTTGAACTTTTTCTTTTACTGTTGTAAATAAGTTGCTCACGAATAAACCCTCCTACATATGTTAAAAAAACTCTATCTTTAAGAATACTGCTTTTCTTCTATATTTTAAACTTATAGCTCCCAAAAAATAGATAAAATAAAAATGATTATATTTTCATAAAATTCAGCCGTTAAATTCACCTTGCTTAAACACTTAAATGTGACAATTTTATGCGCCAAGGTTTTATATAGATGATTTTAAAACTATATATGCTATAGTTAACGTGTAAAACTATCATTAACTGAGGTGAATAGAATGAGTGAAGCAACAACAACGTTAGATGGCTGGTATTGTTTACATGATTTACGTTCTATTGATTGGGCTGCATGGAAAACATTATCTAGCGACGAACGCGGACAAGCAGTGTCTGAATTTTTAAATGTCGTTGAAAAATGGAACGAAGTAGCTACTGCGAAAAAAGGTAGTCACGCAATGTATACAGTTGTTGGCCAAAAAGCTGATATTATGCTTATGATTTTACGTCCAACAATGGAAGAGTTAAATGAAATTGAGACAGAATTGAATAAAACAACTTTAGCTGAATATATGGTTCCTGCATATTCTTACGTATCTGTTGTTGAATTAAGCAACTATCTTCCAGCTGATGAGGATCCATACCAAAACCCGCAAATTTTAGCTCGCTTATATCCTGAATTGCCGAAAGCAAATCATATTTGCTTCTATCCAATGGATAAGCGTCGCCAAGGTGATGACAACTGGTACATGCTTCCTATGGAAGAGCGTAAAAAAATGATGTACAGTCATAGTAAAATTGGCCGTCAATACGCAGGTAAAGTACGCCAAGTGATTTCAGGATCTGTTGGATTCGACGATTTCGAATGGGGCGTAACATTATTCGCTGACGATGTTCTTCAATTTAAAAAACTTATATATGAAATGCGCTTCGATGAAGTAAGTGCTCGTTATGGTGAATTTGGAACATTCTTCGTTGGAAACATTTTACCAGACGAAAAAGTAGAGAAATTTTTACACATATAAATGGTGAAAAGGAACGAAATTCGTTCCTTTTTTTATTCTTCTCTATATTTATCCTCAAAAATCCCCTTTTTTCTGCACTTTTGAAGAAAAACCGACATTTTTTCAAATTTATTGTAAAATTGTAACCTTTTTATATGTAAAGATATGCTAAAATGATACGAGCTATATGCTAAATAACGATGCGAAGGTGATAATCTATATGAAAAAAATTTTGTCTATTTTACTATTGCTTGTATTGTCAATTTCTTCCTTAGTAGTAACAACATCCCATGCGGAAGAAAAAATACATATTGAGGCAGCCGCTGCACTTTTATTTGATGCAGATACAGGAAAAATACTTCACGAGCAAAATCCCGATGAATTGCTAGCTATTGCTAGTATGTCGAAATTAATTGTTGTTTACGCTGTTTTAGAAGCAATTAAAGAAGGAAAAATCACATGGGATACGAAAGTAAATATTTCTGATTACGCTTATGAAGTCTCTCTTAATAATGAATTCTCTAATGTACCGTTCGAAAAAGGACGTCAATATACTGTAAAAGAATTATATCATTCTATTGTTATATTCTCTGCAAATGGATCTAGTATCGCTTTAGCAGAACTTCTTGCAGGAAGTGAGAAAAACTTCTTAAATCTTGCAAATGAACATGCTAAAAAGCTAGGATTAAAGAAATATAAATTTGTAAACGCTACGGGCTTAAATAACGCTGACTTAAAAGGAAAACATCCTGAGGGTACTGATCCAAATGCAGAAAACTCTATGTCAGCTCGTGATATGGGTATGCTTTCAAAAGCAATGATTACAAAGTATCCAGAAATGCTAGAGGATACAAAACAAAGATTTAGAAACTTCCCAGACAATCACCCAAAACCAATTCGTATGGAAAACTGGAATTGGATGTTACCAGGAGCTGCTTTCGCTTATGAAGGTACTGATGGTTTAAAAACTGGAAGTTCTGATACAGCTGGATACGGATTTACTATTACTGCTAAACGTGGTGATGTACGTCTTATCTCGGTTATTATTAAAACAAAATCAATGGATGAACGTTTCACAGAATCTCGTGAATTAATCGAATATGGATTTAATAACTTTGAAAAACAAAAACTAAAAGTTAATAAGAACAATACAATCTCTGTAGTAAAAGGGAAAGAAGACCAAGTAACTGTTGCACCCGAAAAAGAAATAACAGTAATTGCGAAAAAAGGTAGCAAAGAACCTTATAAAATTGGGACTGAATTAGATAAATCTCTTGCTGAAGATGGACATTTAGTTGCTCCTATTAAGAAAGATGCCAAAGTAGGCTCAATTACTTTAGAATCAACTGATAAATATGGTTTCTTAGACGGTAGTAAAAGTATGAAAGTTACTGCAAAAACGACAGAGGAAGTTGAAAAAGCAAATTGGTTTGTGTTAACAATGCGCTCTATTGGTGATTTCTTCTCAAACTTATGGTCTAAAGTTTTTTAATAAAAAAGCTGGCTCACGCTAGCTTTTTTTATTTTCCGCTCTCAATGTAAAACTTCGTTTGGTTGTCATATCTGAGCCCTTTTCCTCATACGTATGAACTAGTAATTGTTACACACTTCATCTAGAGATAAACCTCTTTCCAAAAGGTATTCCAAAAAGAGAGGTGACACATAATGGGAGTTATTGCTTATAACGAAGAAGATGTAAAGTTGTTAGCTAGACTGATGCGTGCTGAAGCCGAAGGAGAAGGACAACAAGGAATGTTAATGGTCGGAAACGTTGGGGTAAATCGTGTCCGCGGAAATTGTTTAGACTTTAAAAGCATTCGTAATTTACGTCAAATGGTTTATCAAAACCCCGGCGGTTTTGAAGCAACGCAAAAAGGATACTTTTATCAACGGGCACGTGAACAAGATATTGCCCTAGCAAGACGGACCATTCAAGGGCAACGTTTTTGGCCTGCCAACTTTGCCTTATGGTTCTTTAGACCTGAAGGGGCATGTCCACCAACTTGGTATAACCAACAAAACTCTGGTCGCTTTAAAAAGCACTGCTTCTTCCAGCCATCTGCTGGAGACTGCCCTAGCGTATATTAAGGAATAAAAATGAGGAGGGATTTTTGAATGGCACAGCAACAAAATCCGTACTATGGAACAGGTTTTTATCAACCATCTGGAACTTATGTACAACCGCAACAAATGACTCAACAACAGCAGCAAGCGATGCAACAACAAACAGCTCAAGCTGCGCAAGCTCAATATGCAATTTCTCAAGGCATGTTACCTCTAGAGCAATCCTATATTGAAAATATCCTTCGTTTAAACAAAGGTAAGCAAGCTACGGTTGTAATGACTTATGAACGTGGCAGTTCCCTTGGTACACAATCTTATACAGGTATTATTGAAGCAGCTGGCCGTGACCATATTGTTATTAGTGAACCGCAATCAGGAAAACGCTATTTACTACTAATGATCTACTTAGATTACGTAGAGTTTCCAGAAGAAATTACGTATTTACCTAGTCAACAAGCAACTTATACTCCAAGACCATAAAAAAAGCTGGCAAATGCCAGCTTTTGTTTTTTTATAATCCTTTTACAACTGCAGTCCCTACTAGAATCCACGCCACAATAAACGCTACACCACCAAGAGGTGTAATTGGACCAAAGAACTTAATGCCTGTCGTACTTAATGCATACAAACTACCTGAGAACATAATAATTCCAGCTACCATTAGCCAACCAGCAGTAGTTAAAAGTGATGATTGAACCTTATCCATCAATAAAGCAACTACGAATAGTCCACCTGCATGAAACATTTGATATGTAACGCCTGTTTTCCAAACTTCTAACATTTTTGCAGAAATTTTATTTTCTAAACCGTGTGCTCCAAAGGCCCCTAACGCAACAGATAGCCCCGCTGCAATACAACCTAGTAAAAAGAAAATTTTCATCTTAATTCCCCTTTTTTACCTTTATCATAAGCAATTTTTGCATATAAGCCAAACGATTTATCTTCTAAAAATCAAATAAAGAATTACCGTTTGCATCACTTTCTTTTATATATACTGGCTCCCCAGAAACAGGTGCAATTGGTTGCATAGTTGTTACTGGTTGTGATCCAATTACTTGCGATTGAATTTTCGGTTCTCTATATGTAGATGTTTCAACTTGTTCATCTAATAATAAGTCACATAAAGCACGCACAACTAATAAATGTTCTTTTGACTTTTGTCCTTCACTACTTTTTGCCTTCGCAATTTCATTCGCCATTTTATTTAAAATCTTGTCGCTAGATATTTGCATTCCTTATCACCTCGTACTTTGTAATTCTTTCTCGAATTGTCCCAATTTTTCTACTGAACCAAATACTATTATCATATCACGTTCTTTCAATTTTTCCTGCCCTGCCGGATTATGTATAATATTACCATTTCTTGAAATCGCTAATATTGTTACATCAAACTGATTCCTTACATTACTCTCTAGTAACGATTTACCAACTAATATTGAATCTTTTCCAACTAGAATTTCTTCAATGACAAATGACTGTTCTACTCCATACAACACTGTATCAATATAATGAACGGTTAATGGATTTGCAATACCTTTTGCGATATGAATACCCGCCATACTAGATGGATTAATAACCTTATTTGCACCAGCACGCCTTAATTTCTCTTCAGTTTCTGGCTTTTCAGATCTCGCCACAATTTTAATCGTATCGTTTAACCCTCTTGCTGTTAATGTAATAAATACATTTTCGGCATCATTTGCAACAATAGCAACTAAACCAGCTGCTTTTAAAATTCCGGCATTATGTAATACTTGATCTTCCGTTGCATCTCCATGTACAAATAAAAGCTTTTCCTGCTCCAATATACTTTCATCTTTATCAACAACGACAAATGGAATATTCTTTTCTTGCAATTCATGTACAACTTGAAGCCCCACTCTACCGCAACCACATACTATAATATGATTTTTCAACTGCGCTATTTGTTTATCCATCTTCTTCCTCCGTACTGCATGAAATAAATTCCCTTCAATAATCATAGCTGCCACTACCCCAATTGCATACGTAACAATACCTACGCCAACAGGAATAATAAGAAGCGCAAATACTTTCCCCGTTTGCGTTACAGGAACGGCATCTCCGTATCCAACAGTCAATACAGTAATCATTGTCATCCAAAATGCTTGAAACAAACTAATCTCTTCAATCGTCATAAATCCTATCGTTCCTAGAATTACAACAAAAGTCATACATATAACTGCTATCCATAATTGCTTACGTGCATTCATACTGTGTTTCAACTCTTTTCTCTATCTACAATCTTTGCCAGTGGAAATAAAATACGTATATACTAGATACGGAATCTATGAAAGAGGTTGATATAATGAAGACATTTCTTTCCGCCTTACAATGGGCACTATTTATTTTAGCAGGAAGCCTTATTGTACCAATTAGTGTCGCAACTAGTTATGGTCTTAATGGCGCTGAAGCCATCGCATTTGTACAAAGAACATTATTTGTTCTAGGTTTTGCTGGTCTCTTGCAAGCTATATTTGGGCATAAACTTCCTATTCAAGAAGGTCCTGCTGGCCTTTGGTGGGGAATTTTCTCCCTTTACGCAAGTTTAGGCGTCGTACTATTTGGATCAAATAATGAGACACTTAAAGTTCTTCAATATGCTTTCTTATTAAGTGGTATTATTTGTATTATTCTTAGCGTTTTTGGACTTATTGATAAACTCGTTCGCTATTTTACACCGACAGTCATTGGAACGTATTTATTTCTTCTTGTCGCGCAGCTTAGTGGCTCCTTCTTAAAGGGAATGTTTGGCCTTGATGGAAAACATACAGAAGTACAACCTAACGTATTTATTCTTTCACTCATTGTTATTTTACTATCCTTTTTCATCATGAAGCTACCTATTATTGGACAATATTCCGTTCTTTTCAGTATCGTATGTGGCTGGATATTATTCGCATGCTTCGGATTATCTAATCCAATAACACCAGTGACAGACATAATCCGTTTTCCATCCTTATTTGTTTTCGGAATGCCTCGTGTTGAATGGAACATGGTAATTACGGTCATTTTCGTTACGCTCTTACTTCTAACAAATATGTTAGCAAGTATTCGCGTTGTACAAAAGGTTGTCTCTAAATATGAAGAAAACGCTGCATCAGATCGTTTTAAACAAGCTGGCATTATAACAGGAATCAACCAATTGCTAGGCGGCCTATTTTCAGCTATTGGGCCTGTCGCTATTTCTGGATCAGCAGGTTTTATTGCAACGACTAATATTTATAAACGTCTCCCGTTTATATTAGGGTCAAGCTTTATTATTGTCGTTAGTATATTTCCAAAGATTACTTCATTCTTTGCAGCAATCCCTGTTGCAGTTGGTTATGCCGCTATTTATCCTGTATTCGCAAGCATGATTGGCCTCGCCTTTCGAGAATACGAAACTGTCCAGGATAAAGAACGATTATTTAAAGTAGCCGGTCTTTCAATCTTTACAGGAGTCGGAGTTATGTTTGTTCCAGCAGGAGCATATTCCACACTTCCACCATTTCTAGCATCGTTTTTAAGTAATGGTCTCGTTCTTGGATCTGTAATGGCAATCTTGCTAGAAATACTATTTTCTCGTTCCACAGCAAAACAAATATCTTAAATTGGAAAACTTCCATTATTGCACTCTACCTTTAGAGTTGTTACGATAAAATCAAACTTTAATCATTGGGGTTTTATTCATCCCCAATGATTATTAACCAATATTATGAGCAACACACTCATAATAATTTATCTACTTCTTTTCAAAGAGGTTTGATGTCTTACTATTATTCCTCAATCTCTTCATGAACATGTATTTTGATTTCAATTAAAGAAAGGAATTTTCTATATGACTTATAAAATGATTGTTTTAGATTTAGATGATACTTTATTACGTGATGACCATACTATTTCACCTCGTACGAAAGAAGCGTTAATGACTGCACAAGAGCAAGGCGTAAAGGTTGTACTTGCTTCTGGACGTCCAACGTTCGGTATGCGCAATGTAGCGAAAGAACTTCGTTTAGAAGAATACGGCAGTTTCATTTTATCTTTTAATGGTGCAAAAATTATTAACTGTAAAACAAACGAAGAAATCTTTAGTAGTACACTATCTCCTGAAATCGTTCACAACCTATTTGAAATTAGTCAAACTGAAGATGTATGGATTCATACTTATATGGGCGATGATATCGTAACGGAAGAAAATAATCCTTATACTGAAATTGAGGGCGATATTACTGGTATGCCAATTGTTGTAGTAGATGACTTTAAAGCTGCAGTTAAAGAGCCCGTAGTAAAAGTATTAATGAATAAAGAAGCTGAACGCCTTGTTGAAGTTGAAAAGAAACTACAAAAACAGCTAGAAGGCCAATTAAGCGTGATGCGTTCGAAACCATTCTTCTTAGAATTTACTGAAGCTGGTGTTACAAAAGGAACGAGCTTAAACAAACTGATCCAAAAGCTTGGCATTAAGCGTGAAGAAGTTATCGCAATGGGCGATAGCTATAACGACCAAGCGATGATTGAATTTGCTGGTCTTGGCGTTGCAATGGGCAATGCACCTGATGATATTAAAGAAATTGCAAACTACGTAACAGATACAAACATGAACGATGGTGTTGCAAAAGTTGTAGAGAAATTCGTTTTAAAAACGGATGTACTTGTTTAATATTTTCATTCACAAAACCTATTTGAAGTCAAATACTTCAAATAGGTTTTTATTTAAATTCTCATGCTTTTGTGACCATATTTTGAACTTTGCACTATTCTCGTAGTGTAAACTTTCTTTTTGTATATAATGAAACAAAATAGACTATTTTATTTTGAAAAAGAATACAAATTTACTATATACAAGCATACGTTAAAGGAGGCTACTTTATGTTATCTACACCAATCGGACGATTAAGAGCAATTGGACTAGTTGAGGGTATTTCTTTCCTATTACTATTATTTGTAGCAATGCCATTGAAATATTTCGCAGGATTTGCAACAGCTGTTAAAATTACAGGCATGGCTCATGGTGTTCTATTTATTCTATTCATCTTTGCAGTAATTCAAGTAACAATCGTACACCGTAAATCAATTTTATGGGCACTTGGAGCATTTGTTTCATCAGTTATCCCATTTGGCACTTTTGTACTAGATGCAAAATTAAAGAACGAGCAACAATAATAATAAAAAGGTAGTTAACGACTGTTAACTACCTTTTCTATTTATAAATTTGGAATTTCCCAATCAATTTCTCTTTCGCCCATATTAGCTAAAATCGTATTTACTTTAGAATATGGCTTACTACCAAAGAAACCACGTCTTGCCGATAATGGGCTTGGATGTACAGATTCGATAATATGATGATTCGGATTCGTAATTAACTTCTTCTTCGCCTGCGCATGGCGCCCCCACAATATGAAAATAACTGGCTTTTCACGTTCATTCAACAGTTCAATTACACGATCTGTAAAGTGCTCCCATCCTTTTCCCTTATGAGAATTTGCTTCGCCTTGCCGAACTGTTAATACGGTATTTAGTAATAATACTCCTTGTTCCGCCCATTTTACTAAATAACCGTTATTCGGGATTTCATAACCATATTCATCTCGAAGTTCTTTATACATATTTAACAATGACGGTGGTGTTTTAACACCAGGTTGCACAGAAAAGCTTAAACCATGCGCTTGATTCGGTCCATGATATGGATCTTGTCCTAAAATAACAACCTTTGTATTTTCATAACTTGTATACTGAAGAGCGTTAAAAATATCTTCTACCTTCGGATAAACAACATGCGTGCTGTATTCTTCTGTCAAAAAACTGGATAGAGTAAGATAATACTCTTTCTCGAATTCTGGTGCCAATAGTGGCTCCCAATCATTCTTTAAAACATTTTCCATACTGTCACTTCCTGTCTAATTAATTCACCATATCCTGTCTTGTAAATACTACGAACGAAATAACAAGAGAAACAACTGCCCAAACAGTTAAATTCATCAAAGAAAATCCCATCGATAAACCTTGTAATGCAGGTAATTTTCCTGATAAATAATCCGTTAATGATAAATTCACACTAAAAATATATTTGGCGCCTTCCCAAGATGTTGCGAACGAGCTTAAAATACCGCCTGCAATTAATGCAGCTAGCATAACGCCCATACCAGCTGGTGTATTACGAATTAAAACAGAGACCATAAATGATATAGTTCCGACAACGATAGCAACAAACCATGCTAGTCCATACGCCATTAAGATGTATTGCCACTGCGGAATAAGATGCACAAAGTTCGTATTTAGCGTTTCCTTATCAATAACAAATCCTGTTAAAACAGGTAAATTCCATCCCGAGTATCCAAATACAAGCCCTGATAATATGTAAGCAAACAAACCTACAAGAAACAGTATGAGCGAAATGAAAAATAACATCGTCACGTATTTACTAAGGAGTATTTTCCAACGCCGAATTGGCCGCGTAAGTAACATCTTCATCGTCCCATCACTTCGTTCTCCTGAAACGATATCAATGGCTACAATCATTACAAGAAGCGGAATAAATAATGTAATTCCTTGTTCAATAAATGCTCTGACAAAAGTCGGTGCACCCGGTGCCATCGGATTAATATCATGATCTAAATAATATTGTTGTTGCTCAACTCTTACCTTTAACCAATCACGCCATTCTTCTGGCAACCTAGAATTGTTCAACCGGTTCTGAGAATCAACAATTTGCTGTTGCAATGAAACCTTCCAATCAGTTGTACCGAGTCTTTTTTGTGTCGTTTCTATTTCACGATACTGCGCATACACAAAAAGCGGGATCAAGATTGCTAAAATAAGCATGACAACAAAAATACGTTTCTTGCGGTAAATCTTTTCTGATTCATTTAAAACTAGATTCGCAAATTCACGCATGCTGCTCACCCCTTGTGAGTTCAATAAATAAATCTTCTAGCGTAAATACAAGCTCCTTAACGCTATGTACATCTATTTCATTTTCGACAAAGTGTTTATTCCAACTACTTATAGATGCAATATCCATGCGGCATAGTAATCGATCGCCTTCTACACTCACTTCCCTTACTTCTTCGGCCGCTTCTAGCATATCTTTCGCCTTAGAAATTGGTGTAACAATCCATTCTACACGATCACTTGCTGTTTTAATTAATTCTTCAACCTTGGCAACTGTTATCATTTTTCCTTTATGAATAATAGCAACGCGATCGCATATCATTTGCACTTCACTTAGCAAGTGACTTGAAATAAACACGCTCATATTTTCTTCTTTTACAAGCTTATGTATAAATTCCCTAAGTTCTCTAATCCCTGCTGGATCTAAACCATTCGTTGGCTCATCTAATATGAGCAATTTCGGATTCCCAAGGAGCGCCTGCGCAATTCCAAGGCGTTGTTTCATACCAAGTGAGTACGTTTTTACCTTGTCATGAATTCTTTCATCTAAATGAACCATTTCAGCAATTTCAATAATACGTTCATCTGATATATCACCTAACATACGAGCAAATTGCTTTAAATTTTCCCATCCCGTTAAATATGTATACAACTCTGGGTTTTCAACGATACTCCCAATTTGACGCATCGCTTCTCTGAAATTTTCCTTAATCGAATAACCACCGATAGAAATCGTACCTTCTGTCGCCTTAATCAATCCGACTAACATTCGAATGGTAGTCGTCTTTCCAGCACCATTTGGTCCTAAGAACCCGAACACTTCTCCTTGCTTTACATCAAAGGAAATATTCTCTACAAGAGTCTTCTTTCCAATTACCTTCTTCAAGTCTCGTACGGAAAGTATCGTCGTCATTTTACCCCTCCTTGTTCTAATTTTAATTTACTTACAACATTTTGAACTAAACGTTCTGCCATATACGTATAACCTACTTCGTTCGGATGAAAATGATCAGAGTATAATAAATCTTTCCCGCGGTTTTGGAATAAATCAAATGTCGGTGTAATATATACATTTTTATCGTTTAGCGCTAACTTCTCTAAAGATGCATTCCAGTCCACAACAATGTTTGAAGACCCTTTTAAATCTTCTACATCTTCAAAAGGATTGTATAAACCAAGCCAAAAAATCGGACTATCTGTATTTAATTTACGAATTTCTTCTATAATTTTCTTTGCTTCATTTTGAAACGTTTCTGTGTCAGGACGATACGTCTCTAAATCTATTTTCCCAAGTGATTCCCAGCCCGGGAACAAATCATTTCCACCAATCGTTAACACGATTACATCTGCTTGCTTAATTGAATATTGAGCGCCATTACTTTCAATTTGTTTTAATAAATCGGGCATTTTTGCACCACTAACTGCTAAATTTGTTAATGCAATTTTTTGCTTATAATCTTTTTGTAAATCCTCTTTCATTCGCCCAACATAGCCAATTCCTTCTTTATCACCAACGCCACGCGTTAATGAATCACCTAAACTAACGATTTGTAACGTTCCCGTTTTCTTTTTCTCTTTTGTCACTACATCGGTCTTTTTAATTAAATTTGAAGCTTTCGGATTTAACACATCATTTACACCTGAAACAAAGCCATATGCAAATAAACAGAAAGATGCAATTGTAATGAGTAGAATTACTTTTACTACTTTTGATCTCATATCAAAACCCCTTTTAGCCTTCATAGATTGTCCATAATTATACCAAACGAAATTTTGAAAAGCGATTTTCATACCTTCGCAATTACGTCGTTTCTCTATCTACTAACTCTGGTAATAACTCTATATGCTTCACATCTAATTTCTCTTCATTAATCTTTTCATATAATAATTCAAACGCTTTTACTCCAACGTTTTTACTAGAATGCGAAATCGTCGTTATACCCAATATATCTGCCACCTCTTGATCATCACACCCGATAATCGTAATATCCTCTGGAATACGAATTCCTTGTTTTTTTGCTTCTGTAACCATCCCCGCTGCAATATGGTTACAAGATACAAGGAACGCCGTCGGTTTTACTGACATATGAGCCCATTCTCTAATTACATTGCGTCCATCTTCCACTGTAAAACAACCCTCAAATTTCCAGGTCTCTAACGGTGTTACGATACTCTGTTGAAGCGAATCTTCATATGCCTTCTTTCGTCTTTGGCTATTAACACTATTACTTCTTCCAATACAATATCCAATATGTGTATGACCGCCATCTATTAAGCTTTTCATCCCAAGTGAAAATACTTTGTAGTAATCGATATGGACACTTGAAATGCATTTTGAATCTATTTCTTCACACATAACAATCGGGCCGAATTTTGTATATTCTTCAAGCTTCTCCTTACTATTTGCCCGAGAACAAATAATAACCCCATCAAGCTTTTTCATTTTTAACATATTTAAAATTTCTAGTTCTCTTTCTTCGCTATAATTCGTCTGGCAAAGCATCATATTATAATTATTCTTTGCTGTCTCTTTTGATATCCCCTCGATAATAGCGCTATAATATTGATCATTTACGTGTGGCAATAAAACGCCAATTACATTCGTTTTTCCTTTCACTAAATGAATTGCATTCACATTTTGCGTGTAATTTAATTCTTCTATAATCGCTAAAATTTCTTTTCGTTTCTGTTCATTTACGTACGGATGATTATTTAGTACACGTGAAACAGTTGAAACAGATACTCCAGCAAGTTCAGCAATCTTTCTTATATTTGTCATCTCATTTTCCCCTTCTCACAAAAATTCTCCCTTGACCTGGTAAGCTTTCCACAATATATCCTTTCCTAGCAAATACATTTAGAAAGGATATACAACTATGCTTCGATTCAAATTAGAATATATATTTTTCATTGGCGGTTTACTCATTCTTGCCATCGGTATTAATATGATGACGACAATTACTTCCTTTGGACTTAGCCCTTATGATTCCTTCTTTATTGCACTATATCAAAATTTTGGCATAAGTATTGGTTTTTGGATTTTCATGATTAACTTTGCTTTTACACTTATCGTACTCTTTTGGAATAAAAAACAAATTACAATCGGTACAATTGTAACGATGGTTCTTATTTCTCTTTTTGTTGATTGGATTGGTTCCATTACAACTATTATGGACGCTATCCGCTCTCTTCCAAAATATATAACACTTATTTGCGGAAATCTATTCGTTGGAGCTGGAATTGGTCTTTACGTCTCTACAAACCTTTGCGCAGCGCCTCAAGAAGCTTTCGTTTTAACGGTTGCTGAGAAGAAAAAATGGACGTTTAGAAGAACAGAGATTTCATTAGCCTTTTTATTTTTAACGTTAAGCTTTTTATTAGACGGACCTATCTATTTTGGAACAATCATCTTATCCTTTACAACAGGCTGGATTATCCAAGCATTTATTCAAGTTGGTACGCAGATTTTAAATAGAAAAGAGCCTATTAAGCAAGCTGCTTAATAGGCTCTTTCTGTTTTATGGTAAGGATACTACTTAGCATCCCCTTCAATTCGATAGTTCGCTTTCAAACAATCTATTTCTTCATACCCTTGCAACGTATGTAGAATATAATCATAATCAGCAAGAGACGCACGATGCGTTACAATTACAATTTCAGCCTTTCCTTTCTCTTCAAGCGGCATTTGAATAATTTTCTCAAAGCTAACTCCGCGCTCAGAGAACAATGAAGTAATTTTTGCAAATACACCAATTTCGTCTTTTACATACAGTCTTAAAAACTTTTTCACGACAATTTCGTCTGGCTCTTTTAATACTTTTTGATATTGTGGGACTACAGCACTATTTCCTGTTACCCCTAATCTAATATTTTGCATTACAGCAACTAAATCCGAAACAACAGCTGTCGCTGTTGGTAAACTTCCTGCGCCTGGTCCATAAAACATCGTTTCCCCAACTGCTTCACCGTACACATACACAGCGTTATATTCATTTTGTACTGCCGCAAGAGGATGTGTATTTGGAAGTAAAGTTGGTTCAACTGTAACCTCCAATTTTTCACCATCTCGTTTTGCAAGACCGATTAATTTAATTGTATAACCTAAGCTCTTACTATATTCAATATCTTCCTCTGTAATAGAGGTAATCCCTTTTACTTTCACGTCTCCAAGCTCTACATTTGTAGAGAAACCGAGAGTAGCTAAAATCGTCATTTTTCTTGCTGCATCTAAACCTTCTACATCTGATGTTGGATCTGCTTCTGCAAATCCAAGTTGTTGGGCTTCTTTTAACACGTCGTTATATGCTCTCCCTTCGTCTGACATTTTCGTCAAAATAAAATTTGTCGTTCCATTTACAATTCCCATTACTTTCGTAATAAGATCTGAGGAAAGTCCTTCTACGATACTGCGTAAAATTGGAATTCCCCCTGCCACACTCGCCTCATAGAATAAATCAGCCTTATTATCTTTTGCTGTCGCTAATAATTCAGCTCCATGTAATGCCATTAAGTCTTTATTTGCAGTTACAATATGCTTTCCGCTTTTTAAAGCTTGTAAAATATATGATTTTGCATCATCAATGCCACCCATCACTTCAATGACAACATCAATATTTGGATTATCTAAAATTTCATTTGCATCTTGTGTTAATAGAGTAGAAGGTACCTCTACCTCTCTCTCTTTCTCAATGTTTTGCACTAATACTTTCGTTACCTTCACTGGACAACCTACTTGGTGTATGAGTCGTTCTTGATGATCCGTAATAATACGAACCACACCACTGCCAACTGTCCCAAGACCTAATAACCCAACTTGAATTTCTTTCATAGTACTGTCCACCCCTCAAAAATTGTGTTTAGATGAAATTATATGAGTAAAAAATCTGAAAAACAATGTATTTTGAACATTCGGAAAAATAAAGGTTAATCTTTACAAGGAAAACGTTGCCACGTGTTACACAATCTTTCTTTACAATATATAAGGGGTTTCTTGATACACGTAATAATTCAACCAATTAGAAAACAATAAATTACCATGACTCCTCCACCTAACAAGCGGCTTTTCATCTGGATTATTATGTTTAAAATAGTTTTTTGGCACATCAATATTTAATCCCTTGTCACGATCTCGTTCGTATTCTTGTTTTAACGTCTCACAACTATATTCGCTATGTCCAAGGGCAAACACTTGCCTTCCTTCTGGCCCAATAACAAGGTGAACACCTGCTTCTTCAGAGTTTGCTAACAATGTTAAGTCTTTCACTCCTCTAATATCATTCTCTCGTACTTCTGTATGACGAGAATGCGGAGCAAAAAACAATTCATCAAATCCTTGTAACAATTTCACATGTTGCTCGCAAACTTCATGTTCAAATACACCGAACATTTTTTCCTTAAGGGGATACTTTGGAACACCATAATGATAGTACAAGCCAGCCTGTGCTCCCCAGCAAATATGGAGCGTAGATGTTACATTCGTTTTTGAATACTCCATAATATGTTTAAGCTCTTCCCAATAATCTACCTCTTCAAAAGCAAGGGTCTCCACTGGCGCTCCTGTAATAATGAGCCCATCAAACTTTTCATTTTCAATATCACGAAACGTTTTATAAAAGCTTGTTAAATGTTCTTGCGTTACATTACGAGATAGATGTGATTCCATATGAAGCAAATGAACATCTAATTGTAACGGTGTGTTTCCAATTAAGCGAAGTAATTGTGCCTCTGTGTCTTGCTTCGTTGGCATTAAATTTAATATAGCAATTTTCAAAGCGCGTATATCTTGTGTTTCCGCTCGCTCCTTCGTCATTACAAAAATATTTTCTTTTTGTAACACTTTGCGAGCCGGTAAATCTTTATCAATTATGATCGGCATGTGTTTTGCCCCCAACTAGAGCTGCTTCCAAATCTGCAATAATATCAGAAACATCTTCTATACCAACTGATAAACGAATTAAATCAGATGTAACACCAGCTAAACGCTGATCTTCAGCATTTAATTGTCTATGCGTCGTACTAGCAGGATGTATAACGCAAGTTCGTGCATCAGCTACGTGTGTTACAAGAGTTGCTAGTTTTACATTTGCGATAAATTCTTTTGCTGCTTCTAATCCGCCTTTAATACCGAAAGTTAAAACACCACTAGCACCTTTTTTCAAGTACTGTTGTGCCAATGAGTAATTTTCATTACTATCTAAGCCCGGATAATTCACCCATTCAATACGTTCATGATTAGCAAGCCACTTAGCAACTGCAAGAGCATTTTCACTATGACGTTCCATTCGTAAATGCAATGTTTCTAAGCCAATATTGCTAATATATGCATTGAATGGGCTCATACAATTTCCATAATCTCTTAATAGCTGAACACGTGCTTTCACAATATACGCTGCTGCACCAAAGTTTTGAACGTAACTTACACCGTGATAACTTGGATCTGGTTCAACAAGTTCAGGATACTTTCCATTTGTCCAATCAAAGTTTCCACCGTCAATTACAATACCGCCTAAGGAGCTCGCATGCCCATCGATATACTTCGTCGTAGAATGAACAATAATATTTGCCCCATGTTCAAACGCCTGGCATAAATAAGGAGTTGCTAATGTATTATCAACGATAAAAGGTACCTCTAATTCTTTAGCAGCAGCTGAAAATTCTTTAAAATTTAAAACATTCATCGCTGGATTTCCTAACGATTCTGCATAGATAAGTTTCGTCTTGTCATTAGCAAGCGCCGTAATTTCATCTGCCGTTAAATTTGGATTAAAGAACGTAACATCAATGCCCAGTTTACGCAAACTCACTCCAAATAAATTAAACGTTCCCCCGTAAACCGTTGAAGAACAAAGTAAATGATCCCCACTACTACAAATATTTAAAACTGCGAGCATAATAGCTGCTTGCCCAGAAGCCGTTGCAACAGCTCCTACACCGCCTTCTAAATCTGATAACTTCTGCTCAAATGCGGCTAGAGTAGGGTTTCCAATACGTGTATAAATATATCCTTCTGCCTCTAAGTTAAATAGGGCTGCTAAATCATCTGAAGTATCGTATTTATATGTTGTACTTTGATAAAGTGGTAAAACACGTGGTTCACCATTTTTTGGCGTATAGCCACCTTGCACACAAATTGTTCCTTTTCCCCATGATTCTCCCATCTCTCATTCTCCTTTCTTTTATACAAAATAAAAAACTGCCCCTTTCCTGAAAACAAGAAAGGAGCAGTTTGAAAACACGCTCTAAAGGCTCTTTCTTATCTCTCAGGATTACTACCTGCAGGATTTGGCACAATTCCGTTATACGGCTGTTGCCAAGGTTTCATCGGGCCTGTCCCTCCACCTTTTCTTGATAAGACTATGCAATTACCGTTGATTTTATAGCAATAATTTCCTAATGTCAAACGGTTTTTCTGAATGTTCTAAAATAAATGTTAACAGTTTCATATAAAGCAACAAAAGAAATATATTCTAGTCTATTTCAAAAAAGACCTTTAAAAACCTCAAATCAGTCTATAAAATTAAATAAGTAATTTAACCTATAAATTCAAATTCCCCTAAAGTTAGCCTATATGTTGAATAGGCCATCTTCTCAAAAAGATACTATATATATTCAATCCATTTTTCACTAGTATATTTCACTTTTTTACCTACTAAGATTTACATAACGGAGGTATAACATGACAAATAAAAAAGATATGCAGTACATACTTGCTCTATATGGCATTCTTCTAGGATCTATAGTAGGAGCTACAGTCTGGTTATTTTTAGTCACAATAAATATTGGAATCCACTTTATTTGGGGATACTTGCCTGAAGTTCTCTCTTTTCCCTCTTATTACACCCTTTGCGTAACAATAATTGGCGGGGTCCTTGTTGGTCTATCACAAAAACATTTCGGTACATACCCACGCCTTATGCCTGAAGTGATGGCTGAATATAAAAAAACTGGTCGAATCGAATATCGCTTTGTCCATCAGGCTACTTTAACAGCGATTATTGTTTTAATTTTCGGTGCTAGTCTTGGTCCAGAAGCCGCACTAGTTGGAATTATAGGCGGACTGTGCACATGGGTAGGGGATCGCTTTAAATTTGCCTTAAAGGGTATGAATGAGCTAACCGAGATCGGAATTGGAGCTACTTTAAGTGTCATTTTTAACGCACCATTATTCGGTTATTTAGCACCAAATGAAAATGAGGGGGAACAAATTGCTGCTTTTTCTAAAGGAAAAAAGGCGATTGTATACTTAGCTACTACTTTCGCAGGTTTTTCTGTTTATTTACTACTGAGTAAACTCGATAATCGTGGATCCTTTATTGTTGATTTCGGGGAAGGTGCACTTTCTTTCAATGAATGGATCGCATTTCTTCCACTTGCTAGTATCGGTGCTATAGTTGGTTTCTTTTATTTCAAGTTAGAATTCACATTAGAGAAGTTAATTCACCCTTTTAGGGAATACAAACTGACACTCGGAATTATCGGTGGTATTTTATTAGGAATTGCGGGAACTTTTCTTCCGTACACATTATTTTCAGGTGAACATCAATTAAAAGAATTAGTTGTTGAATGGAGCCATTTATCTTTTTGGATACTACTTCTTTCAGGGATTTTAAAGTTGTGCATTACTGCCGTTTGTTTGAACACAGGGTGGCGAGGTGGACATATCTTCCCAATTATATTTTCCGGGTCAAGTATCGGATACGCTGTAGCATCTATTCTTCCTATAGATCCAGTAGCATCTGTTGCCATCGTAACGACAGCAATTTCAAGCTATGCGTTACGAAAGCCAATAGCTATAACATTACTATTACTTATGTTTTTCCCGCTTAATTTACTATTGCCCATGCTTGGTGCAGCTGCTATCGGGAATGCCTTTCCGCTCCCAAAACATAACGAAAATAAAAATTAATAAAAATAGGCAGTGGGGATGAAAGCTCCACTGCCTATTTTTTTATTACACATGCTGCTTTAATAACGCTTCTAACTCCTCAAAATTATGCACTTCATATGTCGGTATAATCCCACTATCATTTAATTTCCTTTCTGGATTAAACCAACAAGTATCAATTCCCGCTACATATCCACCTTTAATATCCGCGCTTAATGAATCTCCAATAATCAGCCCTTCTTCAGGTGCAAAGTTAGGAATCCGTTCAAAAACATAATCAAAATACTCTTTCATCGGCTTTTGAAAACCTGTATCTTCCGAAACAAAAACATCTTTAAACAATGAATGTAACCCTGCATTACGCAAACGTTTATCTTGCGTCTTAGAAACACCATTTGTCACTATATATAACTCATACTCCCCTTGAATTTGATTTATAAATTTAAACGCACCTTGCATGAGTTGATTTCCTTCTTCTAAGTAGTTACGGTAATTATTTTCGAATAATATTCCGTCTACTTCTTCTCCATACTCTTTAAACAACAGAGAGAATCGTGTATTTACAACTTCATTGCGTGATAGTTCACCTTTTTCAAAAGCATCCCAAAGACCTTTATTTATTTTTTTATAACGAGCCTCTATCTCGTCTGTTAAAGGGATTCCCTTCTCTTCAAAAAGCACCCGTAAAGCCACTTTTTCAGCCTTTTGGAAATCTAATAATGTATCATCTACATCAAATAGCAATGTTTTATATTTTTTCATAAACTCATCACACTCTCTTTTCTACAAAAACAAATTTACATAAATCGTATCATTCCTTCTTGTAAAGATAATAGGAGATATCTCATACTATACATAGGGGTGAAAATATGAAAATCAGCAAAAATAAGGAAGAAATTTATCAATACATGCAAATCCATCAATTCCATACCCTATTTTCATTTCATGTCTTGCCATATGTAGAGCTACATTCTTTTCAAACGAAAGAGATGATATGTAGCGAAGGAAATACTCTCCCTTATCTCTATTACTTAATTTCTGGGAAGGCAAAAATATATATGAGTCATAAAAACGGGAAGGTTTCATTAATTAATTTTATTCAAGCACCATCTTTTATCGGGGAATTAGGATTAATAGGAGTAGAAAATATTACTAAGTCCGTTGAAGTACTAGAAGATTGTGTGTGTTTGGCACTTCCTCTTAAAGATTGTCAGCAACTTTTATTACAAGATGCAACGTTTTTACAGCACTTATGTAAATTTATTGGAGAAAAGACAATTACTCGCACTGAAAATTACGCAAAAAACTATAGTTATCCTTTTGAAAATCGATTAGCTGCTTTTATTTTATTAACAGAGCAAAATAATTGTTATATAGAAAAGCATACCGAGGCCTCGGAATATTTAAATGTCAGCTACCGTCATCTTTTATATGTATTAAATCAGTTTTGCCAACAAAATTATTTAAGAAAAGAAGGCCGAACATATTATATACAAGATCGAAATACATTAGAAAAACTTGCTGATGAACTAAAAATATAAAAAAACAGCATTAACGTTTACATGTTAATGCTGTTTTTTCGAGTGACGATTATACTTTTAATTAAAATTTACTTGCTACTTTAGCTGCTTCTTCAAGACCTGCAGCAATGATTTCTTCTGCTTTATCTGGGAATTGGTTATGCCCTTCAATAACTACTGTTTCCATGTTTGTTGCGCCGAAGAAGCCCATCATACTTGCTACATATTTAACAGCCATTTCTACCTCAGCTGCTGGACCTTCTGAATATACGCCGCCTCTTGCATTTAATAATGCAATCTTCTTATCTCCGATTAGGCCAACTGGACCCTCTGGCGTATATTTGAACGTTTTACCAGCACGGTTTAAATAATCAATATATGTGTGCAATACTGCTGGAATCGTTAAGTTCCATAATGGGAAGCCGAAAACAACTTTATCAGCTTCTAGGAATTGATTTAAATACTTATCAGCAACTGCTACTGCTTTTGCCTCTTCTTCTGTTAAATCAAATCCTTTACCTACCTTGAATGTACCATTAATCATATCTACGCCTACATATGGTAATTCTTCTTTATATAAATCAAGTTCTACTACTGTATCATTTGGGTGTGCTTCTTTATAGTTTGCTAAAAATGCCTCATATAATTTTACACTAACTGCTTGTTCCGCTGGACGGTTATTTGCTTTAACGAATAAAACTGTTGCCATTATTTATTCCTCCTAGTACTCACTCTTATGTTGTTATATGCTTTCAAAAAAGGTATCCCTTGTAATTGTTGTTTTGTTGCTTACAAACATATTTTATCTTTATATAATGACAATTTCGTCCTCACATAGACGTATTTTTCCATAAAAAAAGTCCACCTTCCAAAGGCGAACTTGGTCTTACGACTTTCGTCTTATACAATTCCATTTTTCACTGCATATAATGCCGCTTGCGTACGATCAGATAAATTCAACTTACTCAAAATGCTACTTACATGCGCCTTAACCGTCTTTTCTGTAATAACTAAAACAGATGCAACTTCCTTATTGCTCATCCCTTTCGCTAATAGCTGCAATACTTCATTTTCTCTCGCTGTTAGCACATCCACTTGAATAGAAGGTTCTTCTTCCTTTTCTTCTACAGGTAATGTTTGAGAGAGAAGAGCATTTGCTATATCCGGATGTAATTGAATATTACCTTTATATGCGCTTCGAATAGCCTCAACAAGCTGATCTGGTTCTACATCTTTTAAAATATACCCACTTGCTCCAGCCCTTAATGCAGGTAACACATGCGCCTGATCAGAAAAGCTAGTTAATACAATTACTTTCACATTTGGATACTCTTTTTTAATATATGCCGTCGCCTCAACACCATCCATTTCAGGCATGTATAAATCCATTAATATAACATCGGGAGTTGTTTCTCCTACTTTCACTAACGCTTCTTTCCCATTATTCGCTTCTCCAACTAACTCTAAATCTTCCTGTGTACTTAAGAAAAATGCTAATCCTTTTAAAACGACTGTATGATCATCAACTAACAATACTTTTATTTTCACAAACTTCCCTCATTTTCACATCATAATGGTACATTTACTTTTACGCTCGTTCGTTTATTACTACTTACAATTTTAATTGTTCCACCAACTAATTCTACTCTTTCACGCATCGTAATCATACCTAGTGATTTCTTTTCTTTTATATTCTTTTCCACAAATCCCTTTCCTTGATCAACTATTTCTAATGATACATTTTTCTCATTCACTGTAAAATAAATCGTCGCTTCTTTTATACCTGCATGCTTACTTACATTGTTCAGTGCTTCTTGGCCTATGCGCCACAAAGCTTCTTCTACTACACGAGGTAAATCACGAACACCCGTAACTTGCTCCCTAATTTTCAGTCCCAAATTTTCACCGTACTGCTTTAGAGCTGGCAATAATCCTTTTTCTAATCCTGCCGGACGAAGCTGCCAAATTAATGTCCTCATTTCTTTCAAAGCTCCTTGCGCCAGTTCACGCATCTCATACAAAGATTGATCTACCTTTTCATTTTTACCTTTTAAAACTGCCTCAGCGCCTTTTGTCATGAAGGTTAATGAAAATAATTTTTGCGAAACAGAATCATGTAAATCTCTTGCTAACCGATTTCTTTCTTCCATTCGCACAAGTTCACGGCGCTGCTCGTTTAACCTCAAATTCTCTATTATTAACGAAACATGGTTCGATAATGCTTGAATTACATCTATTGTATTAGCATCCAACTCTCCATTATTCAAGCTAACACATAAAACACCAAATATATGGTTTTGAATATGTATTGGTGTAGCAATAACAGCTCGATTTAGATGTACATTATGTCCTATTTGATGTTTTATTAGAACTGGTTCATCTTGTTCTAACGCCTTCTTGGCCGCCTCTTTTATATCCTCTTTTAACTCTTCCTGAACGTAAGACGCTCGCAGAGATAATTCTTTTTCCTCCCTAATAAAAAGCGCTACTTGATTCCATTGAAATACTTCACCTACGTGATTTACCACCTTTTCAGGTAGTACATTAAACTTATGAATCGTTTTTAAATCTTGAATGAAACGCTCTAATTTCACATAATAATGTGCTCTTCTCTTTTCATTTTCATATAATTTTGTTCGCTTTAAAGCCGTACCAATTTGGAAGGCAACCGATTGGAGTAATACTAATTCTTCTTCTGAAAAATGTGTTTTACCCGGACTTGCAACATTTAACACCCCAAATTTTTCTCCCCCAGCTTTTAAAGGAACCGTAGCATGATGAAGAATGCCCTCCGTATCCCCCCAATTATATTCAATTGCATTATTAATTCTTTTACATTCAATAATATTAACGGCTCTCTCTAATTTTCCATCTACAAAACCTCGTAAACACCAACATTCACCTTCGCACATCGGGCGTTTATTTTCATATGTAAGTGCCTCTGGTAATTGATAATCAATTAACTTCGTATACTTCCCATTTTCATCCGCAAGAAAAATCCATCCTGTCGTTAAGCCTGTTACACTTAGTAATTTCTCTAGGACAGCTTGCAATACATGATATGTATCATTTGATGTATTTAATGTTTCTGCAATTTCCTTTAATATAACTAATTCATTTGTACGATTATCTCGAAACATACTCAGTCTCCTGCATACAAGATTTTAAATAGCTCTTAAAATAAATCATCTACTTTTCACTTTGTACTTATTCGTAACATTGATATAATGGTGAGAACATAGTTTTCATTATATCACTCGAGGGGGCTTTCATAATGACATTAAATAAAGCACTTACTATCGCTGGTTCTGACACAAGTGGCGGTGCTGGTATACAAGCAGATTTAAAAACATTCCAAGAACTGGGCGTATACGGAATGACATCTCTTACAACAATCGTAACGATGGATCCACATAACGGTTGGGCACATAACGTATTTCCAATCCCAGCTTCTACATTAAAACCACAATTAGAAACAACAATTGAAGGTGTTGGCGTAGACGCTTTAAAAACAGGTATGCTTGGATCAGTAGAAATTATTGAAATGGTTGCAGAAACAATCGAAAAGCACAATTTCAAAAATATAGTAGTTGACCCTGTTATGGTATGTAAAGGTGCTGATGAAGCATTACATCCTGAAACGAATGATTGCTTACGTGACGTTCTTGTTCCAAAGGCATTAGTTGTAACACCAAACTTATTTGAAGCTTACCAATTAAGTGGCGTAAAGATTAATTCTCTTGAAGACATGAAAGAAGCAGCGAAAAAGATCCATGCTTTAGGTGCGAAATACGTCCTAATTAAAGGCGGTAGCAAACTTGGTACGGAAACTGCAATCGACGTCCTATATGATGGAGAAACATTCGACCTTCTAGAATCAGAAAAAATTGATACGACAAATACACACGGCGCAGGTTGCACATATTCTGCTGCAATTACAGCAGAACTTGCAAAAGGAAAACCTGTGAAAGAAGCAGTAAAAACTGCTAAAGAATTCATCACAGCTGCTATTCGTTACTCATTCAAAATTAACGAATACGTAGGTCCAACTCACCATGGTGCATATCGTAAATTTGTTGTATCAAAAGAACTTGTCTAATATATAAATAAAAAACACTCACAAAGTTCATACATTGCCTCTGTGAGTGTTTTTTATAAGCTTTATGTCTTCTGGTCATCTTATCTTTAAGATACAGAGCTGACCTTATTTCTACCATTTCGTTTCGAGTAGTATAACGCATCATCTGCCGCTTGAATAAATTGCTCCGGTGATCCTTCATATTCTGAAACCCCCACCGAAACTGTAATTTTTATTTTCGTTTCATCTAACAATTGAAATGAGTGACTTTCAACAGCTGTACGAATTTGCTCGCCCGTAAGAATTCCGTAAGCTAATCCCTTATTCGGTATCAAAAGCGCAAACTCCTCTCCACCCTTTCGAAAAGCCAAATCTGGAAATTGTGAAGTTTCTCGTAAAATACATCCTACTTGTTTTAGCACTTCGTCCCCTGCAGGATGCCCGTACGTATCATTTACATACTTAAAGTGGTCAATATCTATAAGTAGTAAACAAAACGAATCATTTTTCATGTTCTTATTACTAATATGACGATTCATCTCTAAATCAAACTGTCTTACGTTTCCTAAACCTGTCAATGCATCTATCGTTGCGTATTGTTTCATCTTTTGAAATAACTCATTGGATTGTAAAACATAATTTGCACTTATGAATGTTATGTAACCTGTAATAATACTAGAAATTAAATATAATCCCACTATGTGGATCTCTTTAATTAACCATATATATAACGCTGGGATTAGAATAGATAAAATATATGTGTGTAACCATACCCACTTTCCCCCTAAAGAAAGCTTCATGCGCGAAATAAAGATACTCCCTATTCCTATCGCAATGATTGTATAAAAAGCCACTTGAGAAGCTAATGAATAATCCATAAACAACAGCCTAGTTACTAAAATCATACCAATTGTTATGGTACTCGCTATCGGTCCTCCAATAATAACAGCTAGAATAACAGCTAAGTAGCGTAAATCCAATAGAATGGTACCAACACGAACACTGAAATACATTAATACTATACCTAGTATCCCAGTAAAAATGCCTACTACACATTTCTGCCCAAAAGAGAATCCTTCTTTTAACGGCTTATCCCTTAAAAGCTGACCTCCAATAAAAATAAAGGAAAGAATAATTGTTGTATTTACAAATAAGTCCCTTAACATAAAATAATCTCCCTACTTTTCCATCTATCCCCTTCCTCACCTTATTGTATACGAAATACCTTTAATTCCCAAATATTTTGTTTATTTTTGCTGTTCCACGTGAAACAGCAAAAAAATAAAAAGGGCGAAAACTCGCCCTTTTTCATTAACAACAGCGTGATATTTTTCCACCCTTTGCATTAAATCTTGCTTCTTGTGCCTCAGCAAAAAATTGCTTTTGACATACAACCTCTTCTTCAGGATGATGCTTTTTCATATGCTCCACATATACTTCATAACTTGGTACCCCAACGAGCAAACTAATAAAGCGTTTTCTTTCACCCCATACTTGCCACAACTTTTTAAGCATAGTTCCTCGACTCACTTTCATCTCTAGGAATATATGGTGCCTCTTTTAACGGCATTGGCTTATTTCTTAATACTTGGATCCAAATTCGAAGTGCTGAAATTAACACAGCGATTACAACTATCATAAAAATTCCGCAAAGCGCTGCATCGATATAATCATTGAAAATAATTTGCTTCATTTGAGCAACATTTTTTGCTGGCGCTAACACTTTTCCCTCATCTAATGCTCCCTGAAATACCTTTGCATGCGATAGAAATCCAATCTTAGGATTTTCATGAAATAGCTTTTGATATCCCGCCGTCATCGTTACAATCAGCAACCCGACAGTTGGAATAAGTGTTACCCAAACGTACGCCTTTTTTCCCATTTTGAACAAAATTGTCGTTCCAAGTAATAATGCAATACCTGCTAGCATTTGATTTGCAATACCGAAAAGTGGCCATAATGTATTAATTCCACCGAGCGGATCTATTACCCCTTGGTATAAGAAATATCCCCACCCTAATACACATAATGTTGTAGCGATTACATTCGCTAATGTAGAATCCGTTTTCCCAAATGGCTTATATACATGCCCTAAAATATCTTGAATCATAAATCGGCCGACACGCGTTCCGGCATCAATTGTTGTTAAAATGAATAGAGCTTCAAAGAGAATCGCAAAATGATACCAAAATGCCATCATGGCCGTTCCACCTATTACTTGTGAGAAAATATATGCCATACCTATCGCTAATGTTGGCGCACCACCTGTACGTGATAAAATTGTTTGCTCTCCAACATTTACAGCGAGATCTTTTAGTTCATTTGGTGTAATAGCAAATCCCCATGAGGAAATAACTTGAGCTGCCTGCGAAACATCTGTACCGATAAGTGCTGCGGGGCTATTAATTGCAAAATACGTTCCCGGTGTTAATACACAAGCCGCAATCATCGCCATCGCTGCTACAAACGACTCCATTAACATTGCTCCATAACCGATTGGCTGTGCGTGTCCCTCTTGCTCGATCATCTTCGGCGTCGTACCTGATGAAACGAGAGCATGGAATCCAGACACTGCACCACAAGCAATAGTAATAAATAAGAACGGGAATAAGTTTCCAGAAAACACAGGACCAGTTCCATCAATAAATTTCGAAACTGCTGGCATTTGTAAATCTGGTGCTACAATTAAGATACCGATTGCTAACCCTACAATTGTTCCGACTTTTAAAAATGTACTTAAATAATCACGTGGTGCTAAAAGCATCCAAACTGGTAATGCCGATGCGATAAATCCATATACAATAAGCATAATAGCAATTGTTTCACCACTAAATGTGAACATACTTGCAAGTGTTGGATTTTCTGCTACATACTGTCCTCCAACAAGAGATAAAATAAGTAGGATAATACCAATTACTGATCCTTCTCCAACACGACCAGGCCTAATATAGCGCATATAAACTCCCATTAAAATAGCGATAGGAATCGTTGCTGCTATCGTAAACATTCCCCAAGGACTTCCGATTAGTGCCTTTACTACGACTAACGCTAATACTGCTAATAAAATAATCATAATTCCTAAAATACCTATCATTGCAATTAGTCCTGTAACAGGTCCAATCTCATCCTTAATCATTTCTCCTAACGATTTACCATTACGTCTCATCGAAGCAAATAAAATGACAAAATCTTGGACAGCCCCCGCAACAACTACCCCAACAATAATCCAAATGGTTCCTGGTAAATATCCCATTTGTGCTGCTAAAATCGGTCCTACTAAAGGTCCCGCCCCAGCAATCGCTGCAAAGTGATGTCCAAACAATACCCACTTATTTGTTGGAACATAGTCTTTCCCATCGTTTAATGTATGGGCTGGTGTTTGCCGATTATCATCTAAATTAAAAACCTTTCTCGCTATAAATCTACTATAAAAGCGGTAAGCAACTGCATATACACATACGGCAGCTACTAAGAGCCATACAGCATTAATGGTTTCACCTTGTGATAAAGCTATTACCCCAAAAGCACCTGCTCCTACTGCTGTAATAACGCCCCAAAGTAAGATCGATTTCAATGTCTTCACATACAATTCCCCCAATACTATTTCTTAGTGGAGATTGTACTAAATTTTCTGAATATTTAACTTGAATCCTCCCTATCATGAAGGATTTTCAGTTTATCATGTTAAAATACTCTCATTACCTACTATAATTCAATGTTATTTCGAAGGCGTTTTACATAATTACGACTGACTGGAATCGGTTGCTCATCATACCTATCTAAATACAAATTATACGTGCCATTATAGTAAGGTTTCAGTTCTTTTACATATGACATATTAATTAAATAGCTTTTATGTACACGTAAAAAATCATATGCATTTAGCTTATTTTCTAATTCCTGAAGTGTATATGTTGAAATATACTGATTATTCGTTGTGTAAATTGAAACAGTTTTATTTTCTTTATTTTTACTTACATATACGATATCTTCTGGAAGAATATATCGTATACCCTCTTGACTTTCTATCGGTAGTTTTCGCAAATAACTCTTTGCTTTCTCACCTTGTTCTTTACCTATTTTATATAAAAGAAATTGTAAATCTTCTTCACGAAATGGTCGCAATAAATAATAAAATGCTTGGAAACGAAAAGCTGTAATAGATTCTTCTATGTTTTCACCTACAAAAATAAATTTTGTATAGCAATTTATTTCTCGTAATAAACTTGCATATTCAAAACCAGTACCATCTAGTGATTTAGAACTTAAAAAAACAAAGTCTGGTATATGTTTTTTCATCATAAATAAAGATTCTGTTCCTGTCTTTGCTTCAAAACATTCTACATTTCTCATATTTTCAGTGAAATTTTCAGCTAACTCTCTTCTCTCTTCTGCCTCTTCCATGATCAGTAAAATTTTCATTTCTTCAACCACCTAATTCTTTGTCCATATGTCCTGTTGTATACATTCGCTTTTATAAGAAATAATCCCTTTTTCTTACTATACCATTATTTATCTAAAAAAACAGAAAAAAGGAAACCACTTCGGTTTCCTCTCCCCTTTTATCCCGCACTAACTGCCTATAAAGAGCCGAGTAGTGTAGGATAATAAACGGTCAGGGATACGTTCAAATTTTCACTTTATACTAATTCTCGTTGCTTCGTTTCCTGTCCAAGTATTATTACAGCGAATACACCAATTAAAATTGATCCACAGAAAATCGTAAATATTAATGATAGTGAAGCTTCTGAAGCAACTAAATATCCCACTAATAGTGGCCCAAGAATACCACCAATACGACCAAATGCTGCTGCCATTCCTGCACCTGTACCACGAATAACCGTTGGATACTGCTCAGGTGTATAGGCGTATAATGCTCCCCAAGCACCTAAGTTAAAGAAGGATAGTAACATACCTGCCACGATTAATACTGTTAATGAATCCGCAACCCCAAACAAATAAGCACTGCAAGCTGTCCCGATTAAATACGTAACCAAAACAAATTTACGACCGAGACGTTCAATAAACCAAGCAGCTGTGAAATATCCTGGAAGTTGAGCTAATGTCATAATAAGTACGTATTGGAAACTTTTTATTAAACTAAATCCTTTTAGCACCATTACACTCGGTAACCAAAGGAACATTCCATAATAGGAAAAAACAACACAAAACCATAGAATCCATAGCATAATTGTTGCTTTACGATATTCCCCAGACCAAACTGATTTTATATTTTCAATAACAGATGGCCTTTTTTCAACTTTTTGGAACCTTGGGGAATCCGGTAAATTCCATCTTAAATATAAAGCATATAATGCTGGAACTGCACTCAATACCATCGCAACTTCCCAACCATATTTAGGAATAACAAAATACGAGATAAGAGCTGCAATTAGCCATCCACCTGCCCAAAAACTTTCTAATAACACAACAATTTTCCCACGTTCATGCGCTTCAACACTCTCTGATACTAGTGTAGAGGCAACCGGAAGCTCTCCGCCAAGCCCCATACCAATTAAAAAGCGTAAAACGAGAAACATCGCAAGTGTTGTTGTTAATGCAGTTAAACCACTACCGATAGAAAATAATAATAATGTAATAATAAAGACTGATTTTCGCCCTATTTTATCTGATAGTATCCCAAAAATAAGCGCTCCTACTGCCATACCGATTGAGTTAATACTGCCTATCCAGCCCATTTCTTGCGTACTTAATCCCCAATCCTTTTGCAAGGCTACCATTACAAATGAAAGCATTCCAACATCCATTGCATCAAATAGCCATCCAAGCCCAGCTATACCTAGTAGTTTGCGCTTCGAAATTTCTTTAACCTTGCCCACTAGAAGTCCTCCTCACACAGGTGTCTTTACACATCATTTTACATGTGTGAATTGTATAAGTAAAATACTTTTGTGTAAAAAATTCTCCTTCATCATTCCCAAAAAGTAAAACGTCTATCCCGATTGGTGAGAGCTAATAATCTGTGGGGATGCCTCACTGATTAAAGTTTCAATTTATTAAAAATGAACAAATAAAAAAAGCAGCGATATTTCGCTACTTTTTCGAACGCATTACTTCTTTTAAAAATTCCGCTAATACTAACTGACGACGCCAGCGTGTTGGATTACTGCATAATCTATAAAACCACTCTAAATGAATCGCTTGAATCCATTTTGGTGCACGTTTTACCTCTCCAGCCCATACGTCTAAACTTCCACCTACTCCAACAGCCATTTTCGTTTCTAAACGATGCTTATTGTTTTGGATAAAGTTCTCTTGTCTCGGGAAACCAAGTGCAACAAGTAATAAATCTGGTTTTGCTTCTTGAATGCGAGAAATAATATTCTCTTCGTCTTCTTGTTTAAAATAACCATCTTGTATACCGGCGATGGATACAGCTGAATATGTCTTTGTTAAATGATCTGCTGCAGCTTGTACAACATGCGGCTTTGCACCTAATAAGAAAACAGATACCGGCTTACTATCTTCTGATAACTTCGCAAGTAAATTACACATTAAATCAAAACCTGCTACACGTTCTTTTAAAGGTGTACCAAGCATCCCGCTTGCCTTTACAACCCCAATACCATCAGGTGTAATTAAATCTGTATTCAATAATGTTTGATAGAACTTTTCATCCTTTTTTGCGCACATAACAATTTCAGGGTTTGCTGTTACTACCTGAAACGTATGAGTTCGCTCCGCTTCTAGTTGTTCTTTTAAATATTGGACCGTTTCATCCATTGTCATTGTAGAAAAAGGAACGCCTAGAATATCAACTGTTTGTACTGCCATAGTTAACTATCCTCTCTATCATTACAAGTTTTTCGCTATTAATTGCTTATATGTTTCCTTTGTATCTTCATATAGTTTCTGAAGTGAGAAGTTCATAGTAGCATGCTCATAAATATGTTTACCCATTGCTGCTAACTCTCCAGTTTTCCACTTATCATACGCTTCTTCTAAAGCTAATGCTAATGCCTTTCCATCACCTGTCGGCACAATCCATCCGTAAGTTTCATCTACGATTAATGGTTCAATTTCTCCAGCCCTAGTCACAATTGATGGTACGCGCTGATTTGCCGCTTCTAATAAAACTAGTGGGAACCCTTCACTATGGGAAGTTAATAAATTTACATGTGACGACGCAAATAAGTGTTTTACATCTTGACGATGTCCTAAAAACTCTACTTTATCGTTAATCCCTTTTTCAGTAGCTAATGACTTTAGATTTTCTTCTAATGGGCCATCGCCAACTAATAATACTTTAATTTTCTCTAATTTTGTTTGTTGTAACGCATCGAATAAAACTTCATGTCCTTTGACAGGATGTAATCGTGCTACTTGGATTGCCGTAAATACATCTTCATCAATATTGAACATTTCTTTTTTATTATAGCCTTTTGCTTTTTCCTTATCGTATTCAATTCCATTATAAATAACATGCATCTTTTCATTTGAAATACCTAATGCTGCCAGACTTTTTTTCAATCTATTTGTTACAACGAAAAATAAGTCTATATTTTTTAAGGCTTTCAAATTTAATTTCGTAAAAATCCAACCTTTTAAGCCCTGTTTAGTAAAGTCTTGAAATGGATCACTATGAATAGTCGTTACCCATTTTGCCTTTATTCTCTTTTTCATTAAAGAAACATAGAAATTAGCCCTAGGGCCATGTGTATGAACTACATCAAATTTTTCTTTATTAATAAATTCACTTATATTCTTTAAAATGGATAAATCATAGCGCGATTTTTGTGAAAACACATGGACTTTTATCCCTAACTCCCTTGCTTCCTTCGCAACAATTCCATCTTCAAATACTGCTAATTCTACTTCACCAGTTGGAAACTGATCGAGAAGTGAAATAATATGTGTTTTCCCTCCTCCATCTTCTGCTCCTGCATTCATATGCAATATTCTCATATTTTTTCCTCCTTTAAATCCTCGCTACGTTTCCATCTATTTTTATTTTACTGTACTAAAAAATAAAAGCTAACAAAAGTTAGCTTTTATTTTTATCATTCAATTTCTAGGTCTACTATTAGATAAGCTAACACCACTACAAAGTAAATCCCAACTCCTGGTGCTGTTAAAATATGTCCTGCAATATAAGCAATACCTAACGCTAACAATAAGCTTGCTGAAATCATTCCATATTTTATATTAAATATGTCCTTAAATCTCGTAGCAAATGCTAGTAGAATTCTTAGCCCGTAATAAATAAATGGAATCATTAGTAATACAAAGCCAATAATCCCGAAATCATAAAACCAATCATGGAAGTCCATTTCAATTAGTTTTGGATCTGGCTGCTTTTGTTCATTGTATTTAAAGTTACCTGCATAACCCATTCCTAATAACTTTTGTGACGTTGGCGCTTCTTTAAAGAACTGCTTATGTCTTTCTTCATATACTTGACGTCCACTGAAAATAAGATTTTCTTGATTTTCTTTCTTTTGCTCTTTCTCAAGCTCTTTCTTAACTTCCTCTTCTATCTTCGCCTTTTCTTCTGGCTTTTCACCTTTATGATGCTTTTCTTCTTTTGCTTTAAGTTCTTGTTCTTTTTTCAGCTTCTCTTTAATTTCTTTTTCTTTTTGACCTTGCTGTGCTACATTTTGCTCTGATAAATAATTATTGTGAATACCCATATTTTGTGCTAATGGCGTTTGTTTAAACGTTCCAACTACACCAGCTAATAGGACAATAGCAATTACTGCATTAAGCGCAAGGGATTTTTTGTTCGGATTTTTTCTATCAAATAATAATTGTAGTACAATGATCCCGATTGCTGCCGCTAACGTAGCACCAATTGAGCCCATTCCTACTTTTGTACCAACTTGAATTAGCGAATAAATCATTAAAAGTGATGGAATCCAATATAAAATGTGTTTCCAGCTCTTTGTTTTTTGAATAGAATATAGTACCACAATAGGGAAAATAATAGCTAAGATTGAACCTAGTTCATTCCCTGCATAGAACCAACCTCGAGAACCAACCTTCATCCATTCATAACTACCAAAGTCAGTAGATGTTGAAATAGAAATAACCATAATTGCGTTAATGATTAATGTAGAATATACAATACTATTTCGAACCTTATCACTAATATTAACCTTCTTTTTCAATGATTTTAAAGCTAAAATGTATGATCCCAGCATGATATATATATATAATGCTTTCGCAACGAATTTAACCTCTTCACTAAGTACAATAGGATTTTTGACTAGTTTGTTATTAATAAATCCTATCCCTAAAACTCCCGCTAATAATATAAGATAAATTAAAAACTTTCTATTTTCCTTCTCTTTTGCCTGAATTAAAATGTAAATACCACCAACAGCCATAATAAGGAATCTTACTAAAATTCCAACGGTAGCATTTGACTTTAATAAAGTGATGCTAAGAGACGTTAATAAATCTAAAACAGGCTGTAAAATAATAAAAAAGAGCAAAAAACGCTCAAATCTAACCCTAGCTTGATTTGCTAACATTCCAAGACCTCCATACAAAATCTTAACATTATCTTTTAATCATAATTTTTATCTTCAAAACACACCTAGCAATTATAACATAACTCATATTTAAATTGAGAACTTATTTTTATGCCGAAACTAACCAAATCTAGCGTAAGTAGTACTAGAAAACATTATCCTTTAGCTATCCTTCCCTATCTCTATAAAAACTATCTAACACTCTTCCACTTATTATCGGCATTATAGTAACATTTATTAATTTATTTATAAAAATATAAATTTAATAATTACACACAAACACCCACTCGGCTATCCTACAACTAAAGATTAACCTTGCTTCGTTTTCTCCTAAACATTTTCAAACGCTTTCTTTATGTATTTTATCCGTTTTTCTACATGTAACGAAAAGTAATTGTTATTTCCAATACTTTAGTGTATATTTTTTCTCTGGAACATCTTTAAGAGGAAGGGATTAAGGCCATGTTATTAATCGATATATTTACGTTTCTTGGCATTATCGCCGCTGCCATTTCTGGTACATTAGTTGGTTTAAAAAAAGATTTAGATTTATTTGGTGTCCTTTGTTTAGCTGTAGCTACTGCGCTCGGCGGCGGTATTATTCGTGATATTATGATTGGTAACCTGCCCCCTGTCGCATTTGTAAAACCCATTTACTTTTTCGTAAGTGTATTATCAGCATTATTTACTTGTATGTTTTTTGAGCGCATCAATAAACTTCAAGTCGTTATTATGCTTTCTGATGCTGTTGGCTTAGGCGTTTTTACAGCTATTGGTGCAAATGCGGCAATGTCACATCATGTTGACGCCTCATTTCTAGTTGTTTCAATGGGAGTCATTACAGGTATTGGAGGCGGTATTTTGCGTGACATTTGTGCTCAAGATATCCCTTACGTATTCCGAAAAGAAATTTACGCAATCGCTTCTATCTTAGGAGCAATTAGCTTCCTAATCACACACGCTATGGGGGCGCACGTATTAGCTTTCTATGTTTGTTTATTAGTAACGTTTGTTATTCGTGTCGTCACTGTAATATATAATGTGCATTTCCCTGTTTTCTTTAAAAC
>NZ_JBNLYC010000014.1:0-58970 GCF_050172015.1 Bacillus sp. GMa5/1
CGGTATCTCATTCGGTGTATCTACATCTGTACAAGAAGTTACGGTCGATCAATACGGTGAGACGCCTGTAAAATCGATTATGAAAGGTCGTAAGGCTGAGACGACTGTACCGTTCGCATTGCACGATCTGAAACGATTATCAAAAGTAATGCCGAACTCTAAATTCGTAGAGAATGGCGACAAGCAAGCGTTATTCGTATCTGCGCAAGCGGGCTTCGATATGTTATCGACTGCGAAGAAAATGGTTATTAAACCGACTGCGCCTGACACTACGCCGAATGACTGGATCACTGTACCAAACGCAGCGGCGTCAGCTGATCCTGATTATACGTTCGATCCTGACAACGAGCGTATCGCAAATATTACGTTCAATGCGTTCCCTGAGGCTGACGGCACTCTATATATCTTAGGTGACGAAACTGTCAAGGAAAAAGAAACGGTAAAGGCTTCGGTAACTAAATAAGTGTGACAAATCGGGACTAGGGCTGCGGCTCTAGTCTTTTTTGTCGTTTATCGGCGTTTATGTTCTTGTAAAGCGCATTTTTGTGTTTTTGTCAAACCTGACAAGGAGGAAGATATATGCTTAGAAAAATCACCAATGTTTTTACAAAGAAAGAAGCGAATACGGCGATGCTAGCGCCTGACACGTTAACGCTAGGTACGAAGAAGGTTCGTATCAGAAAGGTTACGCCGAAAGAGTTCAAAGAGTTGATCGCCGTATCAGGTAACGTTCCGAATCTTATCATTCAAGTGATCAACGCACCTGCGGATCAGTACGCTGCATATGCGATCGCGGCCGTAGAAGCTGCGACAGACGACTTCGTAACGATCACTTCGCAATTAACGGGTATCGATGTTGAATACCTGCAAGGCGAAGTGGGAATGTCGGAGGTCATAGAATACCTCGTACAAATGGTTAAATACAACGATTTAGAGCGTATGGTAAAAAACCTTCTAAGCCTGTTACCAAAAGCGAAGAAGACAGAGGAAACGACGGAGACGATCGAAGCTACGACGGAAGCCTAGACGATCCCTTCGAAGATTTCTTACTCGAAATGGCCTCGGTAATGGGCGTTACACAAAGACAGATCGAAGAAGACTATTACCTTATCGATCTTGCTGCGTATGCTGAGAAATCAAGAAATCGAAAAGCTACGCGCAAACTGGATCTACTAACGATCATAAATGCTAGAAACCTAGAGCAAAAAGAGTACCGCGAATTAATCCGCACATGGACGAGAGAAGCAGGAATCAAACCGAAAGCAGAAAAGTTCAATCGTAGCAAATTCGAAGAGCTACGAGCACTATCGTAAAGGAGCGTGGTTGTATGGCAGCAAATGCAGGCGAAGTACGGGCGCGGCTCGTACTCGATAACGCTCAGTTTAGACAGGGCGTAAGTCAAGCAAGACAAGATATGCAGGGATTAAATCAGAATGCGCAATCATCTTCGCAGGGTATGTCGGCGTTAAGTAAGGCGTCGGCAGCCGCAGGGGTTGCCGTAGTAGCTGCGGTCGGATCATCGGTCAAAGCAGCGGCAAACTTCGAACAGTCAATGGCGAAGGTTAAAGCGATATCAGGAGCAACGGACGAAGAATTCAAACAGTTAAACGCAACTGCGAAGCACTTAGGTGCGACGACGCAGTTCAGCGCCTCGCAAGCGGCGGACGGTTTGGCGTTCTTATCTTTAGCGGGATTCAAGGCGCAAGATAGTATCGACGCAATGCCTGCCGTATTAAACTTAGCGGCTGCGGGTGCTATCGATCTAGGATCTGCGGCAGATATCGCATCTAATATCATGACAGGTTTCGGACTATCCGCGAAAGATACGGGATTCGCGGCGGACGTGTTAGCGAAGACCTTCACGACTGCAAATACCGACATGAATCAGTTAGGTATGGCGATGAAATACGTCGCACCAGTAGCGAAGTCGTTAGGTTGGGATATCACCGATGCAGCGACGGCAGTAGCGAAAATGTCCGATGCGGGTATTCAAGGATCGCAAGCGGGTACGTCTTTACGTGCTGCGTTACTATCGTTAGCGAATCCAACGGGACAAACACAAAAAGCATTCGAGAAGTTAGGTATTTCCGTAGTAGATGCAAACGGACAATTCAAACCACTTCCCGAATTGATCGGTCATATTAGTTCGAAAATGCAGGGCATGACGGACGCACAAAAAACTGTAACGGCTGCGCAATTAGTAGGTACGGAAGCATCAGCAGGATTCCTCGCATTATTAGATCAAGGACAAGGATCGTTACAAGCGTACAAAACGGCGCTAGAGCAATCGGGCGGAACGGCGGAACGTATCGCAAAAGTACAACAAGATACTCTTATCGGAGCATGGACGCAAGTTAAGTCGGCAGCGGAAGGCTTAGCGATCGGAATCGGCGAGGCTTTATTACCTGCGTTTACTTCGTTAGCACAAGGCGCGACGACTCTTATCGGAGCACTAGCCGAAATCGATCCGCGATTCGTGGCGGCAGGTTTAGCGGCTGCGGGAACGGCTGCGGGGTTAATGATCTTCGTAACAAATATCGGTAAAGTTGTATCGGCATTAAACGTACTGCGTCTCGCAATGGTTGCGAATCCATATACGTTAGCTATCGGAGCGGTAGCGGCTGCGGTTGGCGGTCTCACGTACATGTTATCAGGTGCGAAGGACAAGACCGAAGAGTACAAAGAAGTCAACATGGACACGTATAAATCGTTAGGCGAGCAATCTAGATCACTAGAAGATACCGCAAATCAGTACGACAAGCTGAAAAACAAGGTCGGCTTATCTTCCGAAGAGTTACTTCGCTATCGTGATCTACAAACGGAAATACAACGAGTCGAAGATCCCGAAACTAAGAAGCGATTACAACAAGAATTGCAAGGACTTCGAGATAAGACGAAAGCGAGCAACGACGAAATCGATAAGACGATTCAACTATCTGACGATCTTATCAGTAAAGCACCGCAAACGGCGCAAGCATACAGTACAACGGGACAAGCGATCGCAGAAAATACGGACGCAGCTCGCGAACTTGTAAAAGCGCTAAAAGAGAAGCAGCAAATCGAACTAGCGCAGCAGATCGCACAAGGCTATAAAAATCAGGTCAAGGATCTGCAAGACTACAAGAAAGCCGTAGACGAAGGTAACGAGGCGATCGGTAGGCGTAAGCAACTACAAGATAGCGTCGATATGTTACAGAATCGCGTTAACGAGCGTGAGAAAGAGTATAAGCAGCACGTAAAAGAGGGTAACGAAGTGCAAGCGTTCTTCGCTGAACGAAAGTTAAATAATGCGAAAAAGAGTCTAGAAGCTGCGCAAGAAGAGCAGCGAGCGAACGAGCAAACGATACAACAATCGCGCGCCGCTATCATGGACTTAGATACAAAACAAGCGAAGCTCGAAAACGCCGTACAAATTCGTATTCAAGAGCAAATGGCACAAGCAGGCGTCGCGGCAAAATCAGGCGAAGAGATCGCAGCACTCGACAAAGCTATCGCAGGTCATAATAAAAAGCTAGAAGCACTAGAGAAGGTGAAGAACTCGCAGGACGGTCTTAACGATAAGCAGCAGGAAGAGTACGACAATCACCTTAAATCGAAGGAAGCTGCGGAGAAGGCGAAGCAAGTTATCGAAGAAACGCGAGCGAATCACGCAAAGAACACCGAAGAGATCAAGAAGCAAAAAGAAGAGTACGGCAAACTTAACGAAGAGGCAGGAAAGCCCGTCGATAAAGAGGTCAATCTTAAAAAGGAGAAAGCCGAAGCCGATAACAAGAAGTTAGAAGACGACATCAAGAAGAAGGCGGACAAAGAGGCGGGACTAGATCCTTCGGAAGCCGAAAAGAAAAACGCCGACTTGAAAAAGAAAGTCGAAGAGCAGGCGAACAAGAAAGTCGATGTCGAGAAGTCGGAGGCCGATGCGAAGGTCAAGCAGCTCGATAAAGACGCAACTGCGAAGAAAGTCAAAGAAGTACAGGCGAATACCGCACCCGCTAACAAAGATATTAAGGATACTGACAAGTTAGCGACCGAAAAGAAGATCAAAGAAGTACAAGCAAATACCGCACCCGCTAAAAGGGACATTAAAGACGTCGATAAAGCGGCAACCGAGAAGAAAATAAAAGAGGTTCTCGCTAACAATGCGCCCGCAATGAGGACGATCAGCGATACCGACAAGAAGGCAATGGAAGCGAAAACGAAGCAGATTAACGCTGACGCATCGAAGGCGAAGAGTGAAGTAAGCGACCTAGATAGCAAGGCTACCGCACCAAAAACGAAACGAATTTCGCTAGAGTGGCTAGGTAACCTAAATCCGCTGAAATACTTCCATTCAGGCGGTACAGTAGGTGCGTCACCTTCGAATAGATCTACGAGACCGAAGTATCATAACGGCGGTAATCCTCGCGGACTAGTCGGAAGAGGTGCGAAGTTCGACGAAGTAGATGCGCGACTACTTAAAAACGAAATGGTACTAACGCAAGCTCAGCAGGCGAATTTATTCAACTTTATTCGTACTGCGAATCGACCTACTACGGTAGCCGCGTTTAGTCAAGAGAAGCCGCAGCAAGGTGGTGGAGGCGATCGCCGAGTAACGAATAACTTCCAAATCGCTGAATTACATGTGCGTGAAGAGGCGGACGTGGAGCGCATTGCAGCGGAATTAAAGCGCATGGAACGAGCGAAAGAAAGATCGAGGGGGAGATAGAATGTCATTCATCTATAGAGGACGACACGCAAGCAGATACATGTTAGTAAATACGATCGAGCGGGATCTACTACCGCAAAAAACCGCAAATCTATTAAAAGCGTCGGGTAAAATCGGCGCTTACGATTTCGGATCAGAAACGGACGTAATGCGTTATAACGTTGTCGCTACGATAACGGCAGATACGGAATTAGAGCGAGAAACGAAGCTAGATGACATTCGGCGTTGGTTAAACGTACCTGACGGCGAATTAATCTTCGATTTTAAGAATCACGTAAGTTACACGGCAAAGCTCGACGGATCAACGCCTATAACGCCAATTGGAACAAGCTGCATGATTCAATTCACATTACTATGTTCTGATCCAGTAGGTGACGGACTAGAGAAAGAATATAATATAGAGCGCGGAAATATGAAAACCGAAGTCGTGAACGACGGAACGGCCGAAGCGTATCCGAACGTACGTATTACATTCGCCGAAGATACACCGACAGTTTCCGTTATCGGAAAGGATTATGCGGTAACTGCGGGACAAGCGCCTGACTACAATAAACAGACAGTTCCATACGAAGAGCGTGTTTTATACGACGAGCTGATCGATGTACGACAATGGACGGATGCGAGCGAGATTTACGACGGGATCGTGTACGGTACATTCGAAAGTAACGGCTATCTATTCCACCAAAAGGGGTGGGACTACGGCGGAAACAAAGACAAGCCCGAAGATCGCTTCGCAGGTTGGCACGGCGCATCTATGTATCGTAACATTCCTGAGCCGATCGATAACTTTATGGTCGAGCTGCATTCTACGTTTAGATCGTGGGATCGCCGAGACATGGGAAGAGTCGGATTCTATCTACTAGATCAGAACGGCCGCAAGTTCGGTAATGCGCATCTAAACGATGTTACATGGCTTAAAACGCAGCAAATTGCGACAGTTAAGTTCGGCGACAATAAGAACGGTATCGCGATGGTTTACGATCGCGGCGGCTTCGATGGGGTTTGGTCTGAATGGAATAACGGAATTATCCGATTCGGACGCAAAGAACGCAAGGGCTACGTTACATGGTTTACGTACTTTGCGTTACAAGATGCGAAAACAGGACGATTCCATACCGAACTATATCGAGAGTATGCGGATTACACAGGGCGATACCTTAACAAATTAGCAGGCATACAACTCGAAACATCGGCGCTAGGTAATGGCGACAAACGCTACTACATGACGTTAGATCACATCAACGTATACAAGTACAACGAGAATCAACGCGAGCAGGTTAACGATATGGCGTTTAAGCGAGGCGACACGTTAGAGGTCGATATGGCTTCGGCGTCTATCTACAAAAACGGACTTCTAGCAAATGATATGTTAGATCCGTCTAGTGATTTCTTTAGCATTCCGACGGGACGATCAGAGATTGCGATCTACCCACCATCGGCAGGTGAAACAAGCATCAAATTCACAAATCGATATCTATAACCTAAAAATGCGAGTCTGTCAAATTACGATAGGCTCGCGTTTATGTATATGTGGGGATTCCACGGAAAGGCGGGATAAAATGACAAACGATGTTAACAACATGATTATCGTAACGGATCAATACAGAAGACAATTAACGATCCTTACGAATCACCTACCGAAGACGCCGCAGTTTTTCGAAGACGGCCACTTCGAGCAGTTAGACGGACTACTAACATATGAGTTTAGTACGCTAGCAAGCGATCCTGACACAAAACACTTAGTCGCAGGAAATAACGTAATCGTACGAAACAAAGATCGTAAACTCATGTTATTTACGATTATTCGTACGGTAGAAGAGCGAAAAGACAACAAGTATGTGCGTCGAGTATTCGCAGAAAATGCGGCCGTAGATGATCTATACAACCATATCGTAGACGGTCAAGCACTAGTCGCAGTTACGGCGAAAGATGCAGCGGAGAAAGTACTAGCGGGTACAGGTTGGAAACTAGGTATCGTAGATTATGCGGGACTACAAAATGTCAATCTACACGAATATCCTACCGCACTAGCTGCGTTACATCAGATTCGCGATCAGTACGGTTTAGAAATGGAATTCACCGTTTCATTTATGGGTATGAAAGTGCGAGATCGTTTCGTACATCTAGTTAAGCGACGCGGTAACGTTACTGGGAAGCGATTCACGTACGGAAAGGATCTAACAGGTGTAACGCGAGAAGTAGATCGATCAGATATCGCAACCGCGATTATTCCAATCGGTAAAGCTGACGAGACAGGGAAGCGCCTGACGATCGAAGCATTCGAGAATATCCACGACGGCTATGTATCACCTAAAGGGCAGAAATGGGTAGGCGACGAACACGCGATGCAGCTATATGGAAAGAACGGAAAGCACCTATTCAAGCGCTTAGATTTAAATAGCGTGGATAATGAGTATGAGTTAATGAAAAAGGCAGTAGAAGAGCTAAAACGCGTTAAGCAGCCACGAGCAACATACGAAGTTAGCGTCTTATTACTGGAATCGTTAACGGGCTATGAGCATGAAAAGGTACGTCTAGGCGATACGATCTTAGTAAAAGATACAATGTTCGAGCCTGCTCTCGCAGTTAATGCGCGCGTTATCGCAATCTACCGATCATATACGAATCCTGCGAAAGACTACGTATTACTGGGCGAATTCGTACCGCTAGTGATCGATAAGAATAGACAAATCGAAGCGATTCAAGAAACGATTAATCAAAATATGACGAAGTGGGAGCAAGGCGGCGAAGTCGTTTATAAGAGCGCCACTGAGCCACTACCTAGCAAGAGAACACCCGATATGCTATGGCTAGATACTTCTCAGCGTCCCAACGTTATGAAACGTTGGGACGCTGAGAAAAAACTATGGGTTAATGCGTCAGTAACTACACCGCAGGAGATCGGAGCAGAAACGCCCGAAGGAGCGCAGAAGAAAGCGGACAAAGCCGAAGGGACTGCAATCGCAGAAGCAGCGGAAGACGCGGCGATCAAAGCGAAGAAGGCCGAAGAAAAGGCGATCGAAGTAGCCGAAGAAATGGACGAAGAGATTAAGATCGAAATGAAGTCATATGTCGAAGGACTAACGGAAGAAGTCGAAGCCGAAGTCAAGAAACATGCGGATCAAAAGGCGAAAGACGCCGAACTGAATGCGAAACTATTCGCGGAAGGTTATGCGGAAAAAGAGTGGCATTACGGTGAAACACCGCCCGAAGATCTCACGCAGATATGGTTCGATATGTCAAGTACACCAAACAAGATCCGCAAGTATAACGAAAAAACAAAGAAATGGGAAGCAGCTTCGCCAACATCGCCGAAGGATATCGGAGCGGAAACACCTGCGGAAACATTGAAGAAGGCACAGGACGAAGCGAAGAAGGCACAAGATACAGCGATCAAGCAAGCCGAAGAAATGGACAGGGCGATCAAGACAGAAGCCGAAAGGATCGCTAAAGAAGCCGAAGGAGCAGCGAAGAAGCATACGGACGAAGTTACGAAGCAAGTCGAAGAAGCGTTAAAACAAGATGCTGATACAAAAGCGAATGCAGCGAGAGACGCAGCGATTAAAACGGCGAAAGAACTAGACGCAGCCTTGAAAACAGAAGCCGAAAGACTGGCGCAGCAGGCACAAAAAGAAGCAAATGCACATACGGACGAAGTAACGAAACAAGTCGAAGAGGCACTAAAGCAAGATTCGAAAAACAAGGCAGATGCAGCAAAGCAAGGCGCATTGACTGAAGCCGATAATCGTATTCTAGCAGCTCGTAAGGAAGCCGAAAAGAATGCGAAAACAGAGGCAGAAAGACTGGCGGAAGAAGCACGCAAGAAAGCCGAAGAAGCCGCGGCAGCAGATGCAAAGAAAAAGGCAGATGCAGCGCAGAAAGCGGCAGAAGAAAGGGCAGCGAAAGAACTAGGGGACAGAATCGCAGGTTTATCGAATGTCGGCCGCAACTTACTACTAGGTACAAAGGGCGTAACGCATATCGTAAAAGACGGTGCTACAAAAGATCATACGTACTTTAAATTCGCAGATTATGCGATCAAGGATATTCAAGGGAAGCCGCTAACGGTATCACTAAAAGTGTCGGGTAAGGTAGCGACGATCGGCAATACAAATCCGTGGATCGGTATGGAAGTAAGGATCGATTATGTAGATGGAACATCGCAATACATCAGCGGTAGAGGCGAGAAGATTATAAAACCAAACGTCGAATATAGTCGCCTTTTACTATCGGGGACAGGTAGCGTATTCGATAAACCGATCAAATCACTATCCGCGTATGTATTGGCTCGCGACTTTACAGGCGGGACAATTACGTTAGAAGAATTCAAAGTCGGGATCGGTACAATGGCGACCGACTACGACCAACCACGAGAAGAAGAGCTACAAGAAGTACGAGACACTATCGGATCAGCAAGCGGTCAAAACTTAGCGTTAAATAGTGCTGCGAAATTAGGTTGGTTGGGTTGGTCGGCTACACAAACAGGAGTCACTGATAAATGGACGATCGGAACTACTGGCGCATTAAACGGGTTTACGCACGTATTCCGATTAATAAATAAACAACCTTCAACGGCCGAAAACTTCTTAATCAATACAATTCCAGTCGCAAACGCTCGAATCTTAGGGAATAAAGTACAGTTCGGCGGGTGGGTTTATACCCACTCAATGACAACGGGCGGTATTCGTTTCTATGCGAGATTCCGAGGTATGGACAAAGACGGAAAAGAGATCATGAAGTACGCAAACGCAGGCGCAGCAAACGACATTCGCGGCCGCGGGTGGGAATGGATTACGTTCGAATTTAACGACTGGGCAGGAATGACAAGCCTCGACGAAGTTCGAATCACGGCGAACTGTCTAAAAGGATCTAACGGCGAGGCTTGCGTCACTGGCGTAATGATGAAAGTAAGCGAGGTATCTTCACAATGGACGCCATCACCGCTAGATTTCGAAGAGCTAGCAAGCGACGCGGGTGTTCTCACAAAGGGTACGTTATCCGCTGAAAGATTATACGGACAAACGATCGATGGGAATAAAGCAAACTTCGTAAACCTTAATGCTAGCAACATTAGTACAGGTACGTTAAACGCAGAACGTATCGGAGCAAATTCGATTAATGCCTCGAAGCTGCAAGCGAATTCCGTTACGGCTGAAAAAATCGCAGCGAATGCGGTCACGGTAGACAAACTCGCAGCAAATTCGATCAACGCTTCGAAGTTACAGGCGAATTCCGTAACCGTAGATAAGATCGCAGCAAATGCGGTTACTGCTGATAAGGTTGCGGCGAACGCGATCACGACGGACAAGCTGCATGTACTAGCGAAAAGTCTAGTCGCTAACACTTCGATAACTGGAAATGATTCTACAGGGTGGCAAGTATCGAAACATGCGACATCTACGGTAAACCTTCGAGGATCTGAAAATATGGGTGATGTTCTTGTCCATACGTTCACGACGACGGAGCACGATACACCTACGCTATATCATTCAGAGTTTTTCGAAGTAGATCCAAACCAAACATACAAATTCAGTATCGGAATGTTTGTCGAGAAGAACGAGAGAGAAGGATCGCAGTACTTCGGTGTACAAGCATACGACAAGAATAAAAAGGAACTTCCGATGCAGCCGCTAAATCCAACTAACGGCGCACTAAGCGGAACACCTCGTACGAATCCGTATTTTTGGTCAGGATTGGGTACGGTTGGACAGTGGCAGTTCATGGACGGTTATGCGGTAGCTTCGCAATCAGACGGAAACGAAGCGCCACAAGGTAGAAACATACAGTCGTCATATCGAATGCACCACGCTACAAAGTACTTACGTATGCGATTCTATAGCGGGTATTATCCGAAAGCGAAGAACAAAGCAGCGTCTATTTTATGGCATTCACCTTCGGTTACTGCGGTAGATAGCGGCGCAATCGTAGCGGATCGTATTACGGCAGGTAAGATCGATGCGAACAAAGTAGACGTTGTGAACTTAAAAGCGAATAACATTACGTCGGGTACTATGACTGCTGATCGAATTAATGGCGGTACGATCAACGCAGCGAATACGAATATTATCAACTTAAATGCAGGTAATATCACGAGCGGTACGATCGATGCAGCGAAGATCGGCGTTACGAATCTAAAGGCGGAGAATATTACGTCAGGGATTCTAAACGCAGCTAGAATCGGGGCGAACGCAATTAATGCAGACAAACTTGCAGCGAATGCAGTAACGGCAGCAAAGATCGCAGCGGATTCGATCACTACCGATAAGATTGCGGCGGCGGGTATCTCAGCAGATAAGATCACGTCGGGTACAATCGATGCACGTAAGATTACTGTAATCGGAATTAATGCGGCAAACATTACATCGGGTACAATCGACGCAGCGAAGATCGGTGTTACGAATCTAAAGGCGGAGAATATTACGTCAGGTATCTTAAATGCAGGTCGTATCGGAGCTAAGTCGATATCCGTCGATAAGCTAACCGTAGGTGATTTTACAAATATGTGCCCTAATCCGAATTTCGATAGAGGGTCGGGCGCAGAGTGGAACGGAATAACTGTCAAGGCATGGAATGCTACGGGAATCCCTGCGGGATCACCAACCCCTAACGTCGGGTCTATGAAAGATAGAAGAGACGCAACATGCGGGCAATTAATCCCAGTTAACGGCGGCGATCGTTTTCTGATCGAATATTCATCGTGTCATATCAGCGGCAACAATCAATTCGCAGTCGGGTTCTTCGTATTCGATCAAAATAGAACGGTATTTAATTACCCTGCTATACGACGCAATGCGGGCGGTTGGTCGAAGATGTCGGGCGAAATTCAACTACCTGATAACGCTAGATATATACAAGTATGGACGCAGATTAATGCAACGGAAAAGCACGGCGAGTGGGTGTTTACTGACGTAACGATCCGACGAATGACTGACAACAAACTACTCGTAAACGGATCTGTACATGCAAGTAAAATCGCAGCAAATGCGGTTACTTCTGATAAAGTGGCAGCGAATGCGGTAACTGCGGATAAGATTGCAGCCAATGCCGTTAACGCTTCGAAGATCGCAGCAGGTTCGATCACTACCGATAAAATCGCAGCAGCAGGGATTACGGCGGATAAAATCACGTCAGGTATTCTCGATGCGAATAAGGTACAAGTACGAAACCTAAGCGCAGCCGTTATCACTTCGGGAACGATGTCGGCGGATCGTATTACGGGCGGAACGATTAACGCTAACAATACGAATATCATTAACTTAAAGGCGCAGAACATCGCGTCAGGTACGATAAACGCCGATAACGTAACGATCAGTAACGGACGTGTAACGATCGGTAAGGATGGTGTACAAGTAACACAAGCCGACTTCCTAGTGAAAGACGCGAAGACAGGGTTTACACATTCTCTACAATCGCAAACCAACCTGATTGCCGACCACTCATTCGAAATGTTATCGGCGGACGGCGATATATGGAATCAATGTTATAGATTCATTAACTGGGAATTCATTACCGAGAATGATCGTTACGGTAGATGGGCTAGAGTCGGTTCACCTCGTATGATCGACGGATACAACACGGATGTACCCGAAGGATCAAGCGCATTCGGACGAAAGGCCGTCCTAGTTAATTCGAGCGCTTACGTATATCAAGACATCGATGCGAAGGCTAACACAAAGTATACGATATCATTCCACGCGAGTAAGCCGTTTTATATCGGAGCAGGTGCGCCACAAGTACAAGTCGAGTATGTCAAGAATGGTAGTGTCATAGGGTCGGAAGTTAAAAACTTCGCCATACCTTCGACGCCTGCGGGAGAGTTCGTACGTTATGGATTCACCGTAACCACGCCATCAACACTAAATCACGAGAGAACGAACAGGATTCGCCTACGTTTCCGTGTAAATGGCGGTGAACATGCGTTAATCGACGGCGTACAGGCGGTTCAAGGAGATAAGGCCGTACCTTACGATTCAGAAGATAGTCTATGGGTGATGTCAAATGGACACTTATCACCCGTTCGTATGCACCTTCGAAATCTTATGATGCAAGGTAATACGCGAGTAGAGGGCGGCGGATTAAGTATCGCAGGTCGAAACGCAAACGGCGTAGGTCTTGAAATGTCTGAACGTCTTCGTATATGGGGAAATAACCCAATCGAAGTTCGTCAAAGCCACGTAGAGGCTATGGGATATCGTTGTATTGATTCACGTCCTGCGGGGGTTGATCGCATGATATGGGTCGGTTGGCACGATCAGGCGGGTAACGCAATCTACGTATATATCGGCGGTTCGTGGAAAGTCGCAGTAAGACTATAACCAAAATAGAGGGCGGTCTAGCGTTTATGTTCGTGAGGCGCTAGATTCGCCTTAAATACAATCATGGAGGTACGCATATGACACAACAAACAACAATACAAGAAGACGGCGTTATTAAGTTGCCTCACGAGATCGTACGAAGAACGGGCGTATTGCCTGACATGGAAATGAGCATCGAAGGAGATCCATCGGGAACGATCACACTACGACCAAAAAAGCAGCGCCGAGACTTCTGCCAATCGTGTTTTAAAACGATCAGCACGATCAACTGGTCGGGAATTCGCGTATGTCGTGAATGCTACACAAAATTAACAGGTCGTATATGGGTAGATCCAACGCCCGAAGAAATCGAGCGCATTATTAAGGGTGAGCCTGCAAGACTACGATATTACGTTGTCTATGAGCAATTACGAGAGCTAGACGAAATCGAGCGGCTATACGGTGAGCCATTGCCGTACGACGAGTTATATTGGTTTCTTCGACTTAGAAATCGTACGCCTATTGCTATGATTCACGGTGATTACACGGATTTATACGAGGAACTAGTACCATCTCTAGAAAAGCGAGAAAAAGAGCGTATCGCAGCATTAGAAGCATTTAGCGATAAGTACAGATTAGATCTTCGAGGCGCAAGGGAACGCGACTCATTCGGAATTGCTACACATCTAAATTGGAGACTATCGAACGACGAGTTTCTAGAACTACGTAAAATTATGGGAGGTAATGCGTAATGTCACAAGTACACATCGACGTAAATCACGATAATATCAGAAACGATCTAGCATTACAGATCGCAAGTTTAACGACGGATAAAGCGATCTTGTCCGAGCAGGTGCGAGTACTAGCTAACGATAAATTAAATTTAGAGGTACGAGTACAGAAGCTAGAGGCGGAACGATCCGCAGTTAACGCCGCGAAAGAGCCTTCGCAACCTATGACGGAAGTAATCGACGCACCACAAACACCCGAAATTTAACGAGAGATAGGGCGGTAAATTACCGCTCTTTTTCTTTTTGGATAATTTAGCAATCTGCGAAAGGGGGTGCGTGAGTATGACGGCAGAAGCAAGGGAAATGACGCTAGCCGACGTTATCTTCAAGCAGCAGCAATTAGAGCGAGAGATCGCAAAGCTGCGAGAGGTTACGTATGACACGAAGCAAGAGGCGGAGGAAGCGCATAGAAAGATCGCCGTACTAGAAAGGCGTATGGACGAAATAAACGCCCTCCTGATCGAATTAACGAAGTCTAGTGTTAAGCAAGGCGAGAAGATCGATAACTTCGATAAGAAGCAAGATGTTTTCATGTCGAATCAAATGCAGTTAGTCAAATGGTTCGTAGTGATTATCATTGCGATCTTAACGGTACTAGGCGGCCTAGTCGGAATAAAACTCGCAGTTCCGATCTAAATACGGGACGATCCGCGTTTATGTACATGTAGGGCGGCTCACTCGTTCTATAAAAATCAAATAGGGGGGAATTTAAATGACAAACGTAGATGTAGTAATCGACGCAGGACACGGAGCGCACGATAGCGGCGCAGTAGGAAACGGATTGCTAGAGAAAGAGCGAGCGTTAACACTATCGCACATGCTAAACGAAGAACTTCAAGCGAACGGTGTTAGTACGTATATGACTCGTACGACGGACGTATTCGTAACGTTGTCTGGCCGAGCTAAAATGGCAAACGATCGAGGCGCAAAGGTATTCATTTCGAATCACCTCAATTCTTCGGACAATCCTAGCGCATTAGGGTACGAGTCATTCGTATACAACCGTAATGACGCCCGTACGAATCAGCTACAAGACTTACTTCATGCGGAAGCGATGAAAGTACTAGCGCCTTTAGGTTTCCGAGATCGTGGTAAGAAAACGGCAAATCTTGCAGTAGTTCGCGAAACTAATATGCCCGCAGTTTTAACAGAGAACGGATTCATCAGCAACGCGTCAGACATGGCACATATCCATAAAAACGAAGTGCTACGAAAGTTAGCGCAAGGATATGCAAAAGCAATTTGTACGTTCTTAGGTAAGAGCTACAAAGGCAGTGGGAACACTGGCAGCAGCACATGGCAACCAACGCCACCACCAACGAGCGGCGGTGGATCTTCGCAGCAAGGTATCGGAACAATTACGATCAATGGCGAAGGCGTTCGAATCCGTACAGGTGCGGGCACAAACTATCCATTCAAACGATACATTCCGAAGAACGTTTATATCGTATTGGCTATGGAAAACGGTTGGGCTTGCGTAGGTAATGGCGAATGGGTATACGCTGATCCATCGTACACAACGTTAAAACTATACGGACAACAACCGCAAGCAGTAACAGGCGTTGTATACGTTACAGGTACTAACGTACGTGTTCGTAAAGGCGCGGGCACTAACTACGAGGTCGTTAAGCACATCAATAGCGGCTCATTCAAAGTATGGGGAATCGTAGGCGACTGGGCTTGCGTCGGTACAGACGAATGGATCAAATTAGATCCGTCATACACACGTTTCGTACGTGACTAATAAACGAAAGAGGCGATCATATGTTAAAAAAAATCGGTAATAAGCTATACTTCCGAAAGCTAAAAGCTCGTCTACTTAACAAAGGGACGTTGCTAGCGTTAGTAGCGTTCCTAGTTAAGCAAGGACTGGCATACGGCTATATTCCAACGCAGGAAGTCGCAGACAGTATCGTAACGTTGGCGGATTGGTTAACGACTGTCCTGATCGGTCTAGGCATCATTAATAACGCATCGATCGGTAGCGGTTACGGTGATAAACCTAGCGAGGCCGTAACGTTCTTAGGCGCGAATGAGCGTTGGCAGCACGCACAAATTACGAAAATCGATCAAGATTTAACCGAACGCGGGCTAGGCTAGGCGTTTATGTACATGTAAGGGTTGTGGCGATCCTTATTGCATGGTAGTTTGTGGCAAACTGCCGCGCGGCTTATTCTTATTCTTCATAAAACATCTATCTCCAAAAACTGCGACAACGTTGCGCCCTACTGACGAAGCTCTAGGGCGTTTCGTTTTGTTTTTAAAAAGGCTTTGAATAGGGTACGTGAAATTATTACGTAACCTGCGTAAAATAATAATAGACAATTTCACGATATCACTTTAGCGCTAAATTAACAAATATGAATGTAGCAAAAAACGACGAAAGAGGGTATTCGATGATTATCGATATATTAATAGGAAAATTCTCGATATTAATAGTCGGAAACGTAGTCTATGAAATTATAAAAGAAAGAAGGAAAGAGAAATGAAAAATTACAAAATTGAAACGTTCAGGAGATCACTAAAAGTAGCAGTATGTCTAGCTTTTATGTATTACGCACTTGTGTTATTCTCGAAAGCAATAGTAGCAACGATGTAGAGCGATCAGCGGCGATCGCTCTTTTTTATTGCGAAAAACGCGTTGGTTGCAGTCCGAAGTTGCAGGGTCATTGCATGGCAAAAACTACGCAGCAGGGCAATATTTCGACGAGATTCCCGACGGTGCAACTTTTTCATTGACAATACGGCGATATCGGTGTATTCTAGTTTTAGGCAAAGAAAAAACCGCCAACGATTGCAGTCGCTAGCGGTAAAGGTAAAGCCTAAATATCAAATTAAAAATATAAAGAATATAAAGAGTAACAACGTACTCTATATAATTCGTAAAGCCGTTGGCGCGGCAGAACGAAACCTACCACGATTATACTACATATATCCCCGTAGGTAAAGAGGCGTTGTTATATAAGGAGAATATTTATTATGACAAACGCAACTACAAACAAACACTACATGAGCGAATACGCTAATTTATCGCAATTCGATTCTATCGAAGCAATGGACGAGACGATCGCAATTGCTAAAAGTTACCACGCTGAAGAGTTAAGTTATACGCAAATGGAAGTTCTAGACTTCATCGCACAACATGCGGTTAAGGTCGTAGGCGTAGCGAAACTACTCGTAAAAACTATCGCAGGTGCAGTCGGCAAATCAATCCGTACAATTAACTACGCAACTAAGAAACTAGAAGATCTAGGAATCTTGTACAAAGTCGAGACTCGCCGAAAGAAATCAGGCGGACTAGGCGCAAATGTATATGTATTTTCAAACGCTATTGCAGAGTCAGTTGCAGGATCAGTTGCAGAGCGACCATGTGACGAAATCCCTTGCGAGAGTAAGGACGAGCAGCCGAAAATCGAAAGTGAAACTCTTTCTAAAACCCCAGTTAAAACCTTAAACAATAAAACATTAAAAGACTTCGAAAAGAATAACAATACTAATCTAGTTAAAGATCAAGAAGTAGGGGAAGTCGAACTATTTGCAGATACACCACAATGTTTACGAACTGCATACGCAGGTTTAGAAAATGATCTAGGCAATAAACTAACAAAAGATATTATTCTAGCATTCAAAAATAGCGGACTATCTCAAAAGACAGAATGGACACTACAAGAGCTTTGTATACAAGACTGCTTATTTTCTACGGAATTAGGAAACCGCATAAGAGATTGTGTAATTAGGCACCGTAACGGCGATATACATACGACACTAGGCGGCTATATTTATACTACTGCGTTAGAAATGTTTAAGAATCGCTTAACTATGATCGAAGCGCCTATCGTTGATCCTAACAAAGAACTAGATCTATTTAACAACGAAATTGCAAATATATTAAAAAACGCGAAGATTGAGCAGCCTACCTTCGTAATGCCTAACGTTTATGGTAACGTACATATAGTTCCAAACGACTTCAATAACGACTACCTACCGTATTGACTATAAATCTATACATTTCGCTACACTTTTTTGGTATTATGTATTCAACAGATGTAAATTATGCAAAATACTACCGTTGACTATATTGCGCTAAAATATCAAATGTAGTATAATGTAGTTAACGATAGTTAAATATATTAATTTGGTGGGGGTCATACACATGGCGGTAGATTATATCGGCGTAGAGGCTGCGAATTCGTTCGTAAAAGTTGCATCAGTAAACGAAGATTTATGCTATTTGAACACATCGCGAAGAGTGGAATCATTCGAAGATACAACAGGGCTAACGGTTTATACATACGAAGGCGTACGATACGTTATCGGTGAAGAAGAGAGCGCAAGCAGTAGCGCAAGAAATGATGATCGTTATTCTAGCGCGGGATATCGTACAGAAACGATCCTAGCAGTAGCGCAACTAGTTAAAGACGGAAGCGAAGTTGTTATCGGCACGGGACTTCCTAGCGAAGATTATAAAAACGAAGAGAATCACGAAAAGGTAAAACGTAATTTGATCGGAAAACATACGGTTAAGATCAATGACATAGAAAAGACATTCGAAGTAGTTCGCGTTTATACGCCTATGCAGCCGATCGGATCGGTAGTAAATCGCATTTATGATTACAACCTAAAGATCCGTAAAGGTATGGAATGGGAAAAAGATGCGCGTAAACTAGTAATCGATATCGGGTTCGGTACTACTGACGTATGCGAAGCGAAAGGATTACGCACAATACGTTACGACGGCGTACAAGTCGGAATGATGGAAGCAAACCGCATCATTAAAGACGAGCTTACGAAACAGGGCGCTAGAGGTATCGTATCATTCTTGCATATGGACAGCCTGTTACGAAGTGCTAAACGTGAATACATTAAAGACGAATTCACCGACAAGGAAGTCTTATCGAAAGTAATAATTGAGACGGGCGGTAAAGAGTACGATATTAAAGATATTATGGAACAAGCGCTAGAATATACGGCACGTACTGTAATGCAGCGTGTAGATAATTTAGGCTATGTGTTAAAAGACTATGACGTAGTACTATTCACGGGCGGTAGCTTACTAGCATTACACGAATACATTAAACCGTACTTAACAGGCGTTAACACGAAAGCAGAACAAGGCGCACAAACGGCAAACGCTAAAGGCTACGCAAAATATGCGATGGTTCAAGACGTGAAAGCAGCGGTTTAACTAAGGGGGGTTACTAATGGCTATCAAGCAGCATTCTTTCAAGGCGGACTCGTCAAAACCCGACGAAAAGATGATTAATGATTTTCTCGAAGGCAAGCCAACGCAGTACCATATAATAGAAGCAATGAAGATTTACGTTAGGATAGAGAACGCAAAACAGGCGGCAATTGAAAAGATGATTGCAAATATGCAAACAGGACTATTCGCGCAACCTAGCGAACAAGCACCACAAGAAGCGCCGAAAGCTAATGACGCAATTAAAGAATTCGACCTCTAATTTAATATAAAAATGACGAAAAGGCGATATCGTTAAGGTGTCGTCTTTTTTGTTGGGCGAAACATAATACGACAAGCGTTTATGTACGTAAAGGTATCGAAAAAAAGGAGGGGATTTACAACAATGGTTAAAAACGATTTATTCGGCGGTTACGTCAATATCACGGGGACGGGTTTCGATAATGAAATACGCGTCGAAGTTAAGACCGACAAGGGCTACAAGTACGTACAGGTAGACGAACAGGTGTTTTACAAAATGCTCGAAGAAAATCTACACGTAAAGGTCGTGGCGTCATGATTAAAATAACAATAGTCGCCTTTGTAGCGGCAGTATTGTCGGCGGGGTTGCTTTACTATTATAGGAAGTTTAAACTCGATCACAAAATATTAGAGCGCTGCTATCGAGGTGTTGAATAATGCACTATCAATTATGGATCGACTACCGTTATGTAAGTATCGGAACGTTGGGCGAAATGCAGGAAAAGGCGAAAGACTTCATTAAAAACTATCGACAAGGATGTAAACATATAAAAGTAGAGTATCGCTATGCAGGCGGGATCTAAAAGATCTCGTCTTTTTTGTGTTTACGGCGTTTATGTTCGTAGTCGAGTTTTTAGGAGGCGATAAGATTGCGCAACGATGAAATGCAAAACGGCGAAGTATTCGTCAAATTTTTCGTGAATGCCCGTAACGGCTTAATGGCAGCAATGGGCGCTGAATTGTGGCATACGTACTGCGTGCTTGCAACGTACATGGATCGTAACGGCAAATGCTATCCGTCGCAGGATCAACTAGCGCGAAATTTAGGGATTCGTAGGGAGACGGTGAGTCGTCGTATGAAACGATTATTAGATTTCCGTTGGAAAGGCGAGCCGCTTGTAACTGCGGAATGGGTACGTACAAATGATAATCAATTTACGAATATCGTATACACGGTAGATCCTTCGAAGGCTTTTCGCATATTTACCGAATGACACACGATCCCCGTGTGATGTCTACGTAACATGGATCAGCGTCACACTAACTAGAACTAGTATTAAATGATAGCTATATATAAATATACGCAGTATTGATATGACCTAAAAGATCGTCGTACTTGCGTTTATGTACTCGAAGGGAGCTGATAGCATGGCACGTAAAAAATTACCGCCTGCGAAGTATTGGAAAGAGCGAGACATAGACGATTGGAACGCAGTTACGTTTTTCAATTTCCTATGCGACAAACATCGAGAGGTACGAGGGTTCGACTATTTTGCTAGTCGTGGCGTGAAATTGGATAACGCGATGATTAAACAAATGTATGAAAAGCACGGCAAACTCGAAACAAAAATGTTTATTGAAGAGTGCCTAAAAGAGTATAAGTCGTCACCGAAGTATAAAGTCTGCTCATTTATGTTCATGAGAACATATATGCTTGCTCAGGTGATGCCGAAAGTGCTCGATAGTATAAAATGTATTGAAGAGCTAGAAATCGCGTCAGAGGATAATCTCGACGATCTGACGTTCTAAGGAGGCGATAGTATGGAAAAGGGAATTCTAAGAAACGCACTACATGACGGACTAACACAAGCGGAGATCCTGCCGCATGTAATTGCGATACATGGATATAGCGGAAACGGCGGGCGTGTACACGCTGCAAATGTACCGAAGCAATATCGAAACGAGCTGATCGTAGACACGAAAGTACGCGAAAGCGAGCTGAAGATATATAGCGCACTAGATCGTTACGTTAAAACGTTCTCTCGTCAATTCTCAGGCGAACAAATTATGGGGCTATACCTTTATTCACCTAACACAGGAAACGGCAAGACAACGACCGCCTGCGCCCTTATAAACGAATTCATTCTACGTCACTACGTCGGATCGCTAAAACGGGGTTTGCGTCCATTGCAGCAGCCTGCGTATTTCTTCGATGCGAACGAGTGGCACATGCTCTATACGCAATTCAATAGGCCGAATGTGCCGCGACATATTGCTGAGGAAGCAGCCGCGGAATATTACCGAAGGGCAAAGATCGCGAGAGAAGTTCCGTTCCTTGTAATGGACGATATAGGAGTCAGAGAAGACATAACAGAGCCATTCCGAATGGACTTACATGCGTTAATCAATCACCGCAATGTCGAAGAGTTACCGACGGTCTACACAAGTAACGTACCGCTAAAAGAGTTAGCGGCGTTGTACAAAGATCCGCGACTACCTGATCGCATTCGTGATATGACGCGAGAATTAACGTTCACGGGAACAAGTAAGAGAGGTAAACGCAAATGAAGAACTTCGAAAAAGAAACGCTAGAAGAAATCGAGTCACTTTACGACTGGGCGGATCGCAGGGCGTACGGCAGCGCAGGAAGTCGAAGGCTATCAAAGCAGAATGCACAATATGTATTATCTGAATTTCGTAAACTAGAAAAACGATACAAGGAATTAAAGGGGGCGTCGGCAGATGTCGAGAACGGGCGAGAAGCTACTATCGAAGATCATTCAAAATAACGATCCGCAAGCGATCATACGCTTTAATTTACGTTCAGATCATTTTAGAACGAAAGAAGAGCGCGACGTACTACGATTCATTAAAGGTTATGCGGAAAAGAATCGAAATCAAGCGCCGCCATTCAATACGGTAGTCGAGGAAGTACTAGACTTTAATTACGAGCCGAACGTAGGCGATACTTACGAATATCTAGTAAACGATCTAAAGGGTACGAACGCAAAGTATATGTATCTACAACTCTTACAAGGAGCAGCATCGAAGAAGTTTACCGAAATGCCCGATAGTGAGGGGATCGAGTACGGACAATGGCTATACGATCAGGTTAAGAATGTACTAGACGTTAACTCGATCGGCGGGAAAATTGGTATGGACGCAAAAGTCGATACCGAAGATTTCTTATACGAACTGAAACGAAGGCAGCAAGGTGAATCGTTTAAAGTATGGCTATCAAAGTTCGAAGATATAAACGAAGCGATCGGCGGCTACTTTACAGGAAATATGTATACGTTCTATGGGCGATCAGGTCGAGGGAAGTCGGCGACGACTTTAGCAGAATGCGTACATATGGGAATGGAAGGAGCTAACGTTTTAATATGGGCGTTGGAAATGTCGAAATACGAGGTACTTGTACGTATCTACTCGATCGTAGCTGCTACGAAAAAGCTATTCAAAACAAAGATCAAGGGCGTTGAGTACGGCGCAGGATTTAATACAAAGGATCTGTTAATGGGTACGATCAGCGACGAGCACATGACGCACTTCGAAAACTTCTTAAAGAATATCAACGATCACATTAAAGGGAATATCGTTATTCGCGGCGTAGACTGCGAAAATTTCACAGACCGTAGTTATAAGGCACTAGAAAAAGACATCATTAACAGTAATGCGGACGTTGTACTAGTCGATCCTTTTTACTACATGCACACACCGAAGAACGAATCAGGCGTTAACGGCGGGAACTTCGCAGCTCTATCGATGAAACTGCGGGCGCTCGCAGGTCGCACGAAGGTTGTTCTCATGGTAATTACGCAAGCAGAAGAAACAAAAGACGAGAATGACAAAGAGAACGACGAGCGGATCTTACGACCGCCAATGCGTGACGAGATTAAGAAGACGAAGCAAGTTCTCGAAGATGCGACGAACACGTTCGGAATCGACACGTTAGACGGCGAAGGAGTTATCAAACTAGGTAAGGGACGTAACGGCGGTGAGGGCGTATGCGTGAATATGATTTACCTTGCAGGGTACGGTATTATTTCGCAAATGCCTACAGGAACAGTCGCAGCCGAAGCGTTAAAAGATGATTGGTAGGGGGCGATAATATGATTATGTTAGGTGTATCGATATTAATAGGAATTATCGTAGGATTTATAATCGACGAATTATGCGACAACGGTATAAAAGGATTTCTAGTTATGTTGGGGATCGTCGGTACTGCGCTCGTAATATTCTTCGGTCTATTCTTCACTATCGATAAAAATGTCGAAATGGTAACAAAACGCAATGTAACGGAATTAGTCGCATTAGGTGACGGACAACAAACGAAAGGTCGAATGTTCTTAGGTTCGGGATACGTAAACGGCGAATTAACATACAAGTATGCGTATAAAAAGGGCGAAGGTTATGGAATCGATATGGAGCGAGCGGATTACGTAGATGAATTACGATACATCAAAGACGGATCAAAACCACGTATCGAAAAAACCGAAGTCGTATATAAATCGACGTGGGCGAATGTACTAGTCGCGCCATTCTTCAATACTGCGAAACATATCTATGTACCCGAAGGTACGATACAAGAGACGTTTAATATCGATCTGAATTAGGGGGCGCACATATGGCGATCATTAAAGTACACGGAAGAGAGATCGACGTAGATGTAGAAAAGGAAATACAAAAATATTCGTGGGATCGTCCGAAGTGGAGGGCGGACAGGCTGATCGCTTGTTCTCCTTTCCGTGCGGATTCGTCACCGTCATTTTACGTTTACTTCGAAGATACTGCGACGGCATTTGCGGGGTCATGGGGCGATAGTGGTGGCGGCGAATTTCAAAAGGGACATTTTACGCAGCTACTCGCATTTCTAGAGAATTGCAGCGAAGAAGAGATCATCGAGTATCTATTATCTGAATATGCGTCAGAATGGGACGGTGAATCGAAACTAGAGATCGACCTGTCACGTTTAAAAATGAAAACGAAGGAGCGAGGACTAGATATGAAACTACTAGATAATTTAGCGATCACAAGTGAGTATCTACTAGGTCGCGGGATCTCATACGAGACGCAGCGATACTACAATAACGGATATGACGAGGCGAATAACATCGTTACTTTTCCGTACGTAACGCCAAACGGTCGTCTAGCTGCGTTGAAAAAACGACGTACAGATTCGAAAATGTTCTTTTATGCAGGTGGTGGTATTCCGATGCGCGAGCTTGTTTATGGTATCGATCTTGCATATCGTGACGATCATAAAATTGCAATCGTAACCGAAGCCGAAATCGATGCGGAATATGCATACGAAGTTACTGAGATCTTAGGTATTGCGATGGGAACGTCTTCGATCACTGACGAAAAGGTATCGGTAATCGAACGAAGCCCGATCGAAGAGCTTATCATCGGGTCGGATAACGACGAAGCAGGCGAAAAACTAAAGAAACAAGTAATTAACAAATTCGGTATGATCCGACTATATACGATCGAGTTTCCCGAAGGCTGCAAAGACCTTAACGATATGACACCGCGGCAATTAACGGAAGCGATCAAAAACAAAAAAGCCGTAGAAACTTCGCTATTTAATGTAGCGTAGTTCGCGGCTTTCTGCTATATTATATTAATACAGTAAAAAGAACACTTGTTCTCTATTTTAGATAAAATTCGCGTGTTACTATATCTATTGTGATAAATATACGTATATATATATAATTCGCGCTAACTACTTGCTATGTCTTCGATATAAAGCTACGAAATCATTAAAAAGCTCGTCTTGCTGCTGATCGCTTAGTGCTTCACTGTTTGTAACGTCGTAGATCATTCTTAAAATATCCTGACGTTTTGTTAACGTCTCTAGTACAGATGTCGGTATTTTACGATACGCGATCGCTATTTCGCATTCGTCCATCTCGTACACTCTCGCGATTCCGCTAATAGCTGCGGTAGAGGGTGCTTTTAAAGCTCGTTCGATTTCGCTTAGAAAAACGAAACCGATCCCGATCTTATCGCTCGCTTCGACTAGAGTAAGGCCTTTTCCCTCTCGTATGCGTCGAAGTTTCTGCGAGATATCAACAAATTCGGGGTGAATCTGCGGTTTCTTTTGCACTCTCTTTTTAGTTGATTTTTCTGCATTTTCTTTCATTAAAAACACCTCTGTAATGTAGTGATATCAATGCTTATATAAACCGACTATATACATCGGAATATCGTTTACAGTATGGATAAACTTTGCTATAATAGAAAAGTGTGGAAAAAGACTAACCACCTTTTACACAACTTGCGAAAAGAGGTCTAACCAATCTCTATTTTACGTATAAGGCTAACCATCTTATACCTTTATTTTTTTTGCGCAAAAACGAACTAAGGGAGCGTCACCACAACGCACCCCTAATCAAAAATACTATAAAAGTAAATATCGTTTGTATCGCTCACCACAAGCGAAACAATGCTTTATTGTACATGTTTTCTACCACAAAAACAAGTAGTACAATTCTGCCAATTTTTAATATGACATATATTGTAATAATGTAGAATATATTACCTATTACCTTCTACAAAACTTATTATATATTAGGATTTTTGAGTTGAAAAGAGAACGACTGTTCGGATTTAGCTCTTTTTTTCGCATATTGCTTAATTTTTCTGGGTGAGTACCTGACTATTTTAGTCGGGTTACTCGCCTTTTTTATTTGCCTGAATTTAGCAAGTTGCGTAAATAAATGCGTCAACGGCGCGGGTTGGGGCGTACATGCGTTCTCGATTACGCAACTTGCGTAATTGATCTGACGAGCCGAAAACCCGACGAAAAAACTTTCCTAAAAATTTTTTAAAAAAATTTAACCCAAACGGAAAACAGGTCGGCGTTTATGTCCTTGTAAGCACAAAAACACATTTGAAAGAGGTCATGGATCATGAAAAGAAAAGAAACGAAATTGACAATGGATTTTACGAAAGCAATGCATACGGAATTAAACGAACTAGCTGCGGTTGCGGGCGAAGAGATCCGCAATGCATACGGAAAGGTATCGACTGATCGTATCTTCCAATCAGTAAACGGTGAATTCGATAAGGCGCAAGAGTTGTTCGTGTATTTCCTGGAAGATTTCGAGGCGATCCGCGAGAAGTACTGGCACGCAATGAATAGCGAAGAAAGTTTTATTATCGACTGCTATAACAAATTACGATATGCGGCACGAACTTACGACATCAATAAAGGTAATTTCATCGCAAGAATTGAGCCGTTAATCAGACGAGTGACAGGCGATCATTGTACGAGACGAGGCGATCGACGTAAGGTACTCGAATCTAGAGACGCAATTTTAGAAAAAGACGAGGATACGAGCGGCGTTCAAGGGAAAAATCCAGTATTTAACGACGTGGACGAATCTGTAAATGTACAAGCTAGTGCGATCGAGACTGCGAGAGAACGTGAGCTAGTCGAAAAGTACGGCGATAACGACCGCAATAAAGCAATCTTGGAAATCATCATGCAAGAAAAATCATACATAAAGCAAGCTGACATTGCTAGACGTCTAGCCGATAAGTTATCTATATCTTTCGATAGCGCTCGCGGATCAGTACGAACATTCATTAAAAACATGAAGGAAGGTATCACGACAAATGACTACATCAGCGCTTAAATTTACATATCACGCAATTAAAGAAATGAGAGAAGAGTTACAACAAGACGAAATGATCGTCTCTAGTGGCCGCATGAGTGACGAAAAGGTTCGCCAATATATGCGCGAATTCATGAAAGAATCTACATATTTAGGTGAAATCACGGATCATACAGAAAAAACTGACCGATTATTCGCATATCGTCGATATTGCTTCGTATTAGATCGTACCGATGATGTAGTAATCACGGCGTATCGTCGAAACATTGCATCGGACGAGCTGCGCGACATTATCAAGCCGATCTTAATGTCGAAGCTAGAAGACATGGAGCGAGAGATCGCAAAGTTACAAGCTGAGTTCGATAAGCGAGATCGCGAATATAAGCTAGAACAAAAGATGTATGACTCACTAAGACGTAATGGCTATTCGACTGGGATTCATCGTCGATTGAGAGGCGAAGCACGATCGAAACTTATTGCGGCAAAGGTCGAGAAAAGCAAGATCGCAAAAGGAATCGCGCTATTTATATAAACAGGGGGAATTAACATGAAAAAAGGATTCACGTTAAATCTAGATTGGAAACAACAAATCGCATTAATGGGCGCACTAGCTGCCGTCATGTCCGAAGAGGATATCGAAATTAAAAACGAAGATCAGTACGATTTCGATGCGTGGCAAAAGGCGGGACGAGACGAACAATTCGAGCGACTGGGTAGTGACATCGATACGTACCAGTCAAACGAAGACATCGGCCGTACACTTAACGAGATCTTGGAAACCGTAGCGAAAACATTCTTAAAATCAGGGGGTAACGAATAATGAAAATGCAAGAATTCAGACTAACACCAATCGAATAAAAGGTAATCGCGCTATCTATAATCGGAATTATGGAGCGCAACGGGGTTAAGGATCATGGCGTAAATGACGCGGTATTAATCTTCGACCTAGATAACGAACTTATGGCGCAGGTGGCCGAGGCTATTCCACCACATGAAATTAACAATCACGTAGTTAACGAAATGCGATCACTATTACCACTGTTTACCGAAGGGTACGGCAAATAAGGCGGCATATAGTCGCTCTTCCCTTTTTCGACTTGAAAAAAGTTATTGACATTTGACCGATCGTGCGATCGGTAGGGCGTTTATGTCTACGTAAGGCAATCGCCAAATAATCGATAAAGGGGAAATGTGAATATGTCATACATCGTATCTACAGGAACAGAGGCAATCGACGCAGCACTAACGGAGAAGGCAGATACTTCGAAAATGTTAACGTCCGTTAAAACAGGAAAAGTATTAAAGGTTCGTGCATTACCTACGGCGGTAGTTCGTTACTTCGCACATTCTGCGTACAAAGTGTTCTATACAACGCCATGTACGAAAACTAGCGGAAGGCCTGATCTATACGATTTAGCTTGCGACTTACTATACAAAGACGCAAAGGCTGCCGAAGATGCGGGCAAGTCTGCGGACGAAGTAAAAGAAATTAAGGATCGTGCGTATGCGTTAAAGGCGAAAGAACGCTATATGATCGGCTTCGTCAACTTAGAAGACGGGCAACCGATTATCGTAGACTTTACATCGAAACAAGGTAAGGCAATTGTAGCGGATCTTAAAAAGTATGCGAAGAAGTTAGACAAATACCCGTTCGAATTAACGAAGACAGGTTTGTCAACTGATACGCAAGTATCGTTCTCACTCGTGTTAGATCCTGAGGACGACTTAAAAGAATCCGAATACAAGAAGTTCGAAGAGTCAAAAGGCTTCGAATTCCCGATGAACGCATTCGGCGAAGTGTTACAAGTTAACGATCTTGAAAAACAGATCGAAGACTTAAAGGCATTCGGCTTCGATGTATCTCGACTAGGTATCGAAGAGACAACGCAAGAAAACGAAGGTGACGACGATACAGGATTCTAAGAGATAGGGCGCTATATGCGCTCTTTCTTTTTATCTAAATTACGAAAGGATTGATCGTATGAAACTAGATTTACAAATCAATTTAGAAATGGCGGATAATAGCGAGGCTAAGCGAAGCCGCTCGAAAGAAGTCAAAAAGAAAGTCGCGGAAGCGAACGAAACCGTCGAAGAAGCGCTACAAAGGATCTCGCAAATGTCGTTAACGAAGAAAGAAGAGCGACAATTACAAGCCGCAATCGAAGCGTTTGCCAAAGGTAAGGCGGGACGTACAAAGAGCGGTAAAATGGCGAAGGGCGAAGTGTTATCGATCGGCGAGAAGTATCTACGTAAGAAAGAAGCGCAAACCCGAAAAGAACGCATACAAGATGTACTCGACAATCACCCGAAGAATTTCCACGTATTAACGGACGATTCGCAACTAGAGCCATTCTTGCAAAGATTACGTAAAGAAGTGCGACAACAAGCGAAGCAATGGGCGGATCGTTTCGAAATGCTAGACGTAAAATCGTTAACCGCAAATGATTTCGAGGGAACGGGCATAGATTCGTTCTTAGATTTATCGATCGGCTTTTCGATATGGCTGCCGATCCTTAACGAAGGTTACTATCTTGCGTATGGTCACGTTGACATAAACGATCCCGAAATCCCGCGCGAGTACGCATTCAAAGAGGGCGACAAGCAACTAACGAGGTCGAAAGTTCTCGCCGCAATTTCGCCGTACTTATCGAATAAGGATCACGGAAAGTCGTTTCATATGGGAAGCGCCCGTTACGATTTACATATCGCCGAGAATGACGGCTACACAATTAACGGTTGCGTATGGGATTCACTGGACGCAATGAAGATCATGACAGAATCGCTAGACAAGTACGGACTAAAACCGTTGATTCAACGATACGGAAGTCGATTTTTAGGGATTCATAACGAAGTTTATACGTTCGAAGATCTATTCGGAAAACGATCACCTGCACCATTTAATACTACTATCGTAGGGATCTACGCAATATACGACGTTTACTACGGTTGGAAGTTGACCGAATGGCAATTCGAAACTATGAAGAAAACGGATCGATTGCTAGAGTGTTACGCAAAAATCGATAGTAGGCTGCCGCAAGTTGATACGTACTTAATGCGATCAGGATTCCACGTTGACCTAGACGAATTAAGCGGACTAGAAAACGAATTCCGAGAAAAAGCCGAAGAAGCTACGCAAGCCGTATTCGAAGCGTATCAAATCGACGATAAATTCTTAGAGGCCATGTCCTATACGAATAACAGTAAGAAGATTATCGAATGGCGCAAAAAGAATAAAAAGAAATTAGATACGCTAGACAAGCGATTATCGAAGCTATATGCGGATCGTAAGAAAGCCGAAGAAGACGGCAAGACTCATACGAAACGTTATGCGGACATTCTCGCACGGATCAAGAAATATAAAGACGAACGCGCCGAATTGAATGTGTTAATTAAATCGGACGATCACCCGCACAAGATCGAATCCTTCGAATTCACTAATGGCAATCACATCGGCTATCTTATCTACGATCATCTAGGCATTAAGGATTGTACGCACAAGATACAAAAAGGTAAGAAGCGATCGACTTCGGCGGACGTACTAAAGATCTACTTCGAAGACGAGCCGACATTAAAACCGCTCGCAACGGTGGCGGAATATCAAACGTTATTAAACACATTCGTACTAAAGATCCCGCAAGTAATGGAAGTAGACGGTCGCTTTCATTCGAAGTTTGATGCGGGCGGAACGAATACGGGTCGATACAGTTCGGCTGCGTACACTGGAAGACCGATCGATATACTGGACGAATTTAGATAGGGCGCTATATGCGTCCTTTTTTCTTTGTCGTTAACCCAGTTCTGAAAGTTTACTGCGTTTATGTACGTGTAAGGGGAAAACACCTTAACAAACAATTGAAACGAGGTAATTAATTATGACAAACACATTCAAAATCGGACAAAAGGTATCGGGCGGTTTAGCGCTTTTAGCGATGGAAACGCACAAGATTAAAAATATCGATCACGGCGGTTTCGTATTTTGGTATGAAAACGGCAAGTTAATGGGATACGCACCTGACGTAAGAACAAGCGAACGCGAGCGTAGTATCGCATATTTCCACAAAAACACATTCGAGGTAATCGGACTTATCGAGTCTCCATTCAAAACAGGCGATTTCGTACGAGTAGATTCACATCAAGTGGACGTATTACTAACTATGGGTGAGGTCGTGGAGGTAGTCGGATATGACGAAACGAAGCACTTCCCGATTCGAGTTAAGAAGGAAGATGGGCGCGAAGCGGTAATTATCGAGAAGTTTGCTAGGAAGCTATCAGAAAGCGAAGTTGCGGAGATCAAAGCCGCAAGACATAGAAAAGCAATTAACGAATTAGAAGTAGGCGCATTCGTGCGAATTACAAAAGGTAGTCAGTTCGGCGATGATTTCGAGACTGGCGACATTGTAGTCGTAGTTTATCAGGAAACGAAAGAGAGTAACTGCCCGATCAAAGTAGCGCCGCTACATAATCCGAAAAAGGCATTGGCAGAGTGGGCGCGATGTCAAGAAGTCGAAGTCGTTACGGAAGAAGAAGCGATTAATGCGAAAATGAGCGAAAACGGTTTTACGTTCTCAATTCATGCGTTCGATTTCGAGATCATGACGCCGAAGGAGATCGAAGAGTACGAAGCGTCTCTAATCAAAACGGAAGTTGGATCATATCTAGTCGTAACGAACAGTCACGGAAATCCGAAGTTTAAAGTAGGTGAAGTTGTAATCGTAACGGGGATTCCAAGTGCTAGCGGCATCCATGTTAAAAGCGTAGACGGTAAGGAGAGCGGGTATAAGTTCTTAGAAAACGTACGAAACGCAACGGCGAAAGAGATCCGTGATGCGCAAACAGTTAAGTACAACGAAGGTGATTACGTTGTAAGTGTTGGCGGCTGCAACTACCCGATCGGGGAAGTGCTAGAAATTACGAAAGTCAACGGTAACGATCACTACGACGTAATGAATTTAGAAGGTAAAACAGGCGGAAAGCAATCATATAACATTCGCAAGGCTACTGAAGAAGAAGTTAAGAAGGCGAAGAAAGAAGCTGCTGCGAAAAAAGAACGCAAGATTTTCGAAGATTTAGGACGCAAATACGGCGAACTAAAAGAGTGCGATGTCGTACGAGTTATCGACAATTGCCTCGGTCGATTAAAAGAAGGGGATATCGGCGTAGTCAGACATCAGGATCGATTTAACTTCGCTGACGATGATCGATATAGCGCTACAGTAACGGTTAATGGTCGCGATAAGGTCGCAAACAATGCACTAGTTAAGTTAGTCGTATCAGTAGAGCACCGATTAGATAAATAACGAATAGGACGCCTTCGGGCGTTCTTTTTATATCCAAATAAACGAAAGAAGGATGATAATATGGCGGCATTTCCTATCGACGTTAACGATAGCAATTACATCGATATAGTAAAGAAACTTGTACAGAATGACGATAAAGTATCGAAGGGATCAAACCTGCAAAACATTCCCGCAAGATCGAAAGAAGGTAAGCGAGTACGTGGCGCGTTTAAGCCGAAAGAAGGTTGGTTCTATCTAGCGGCCGATCTATCGCAAATAGAGCCGCGAATCATGGCACATATCATGTGGATAGTGTACGGCGATAACTCGCTGCGATCAATCTTCCTAGAAGGTCGCGACCTATATACGACAATGGCGATGATGGTTTTCAATCTAGAAGAAAAGTACTGCGTCGATAAAGCGTACGATCCTACAGGACGTTTCCAACCTCGCACAATGATGAAAACGGGCGTACTAGCGAAATCATACGATCAGAAAGTCGATAATTTCTGTACGACGATGGGCGTATCTCGTGAAGTGGGCGACATGTTCTATGAGAAATTCGATACGGCGTTTCCATCTTTTATACAAATGGTTCGTGATAAGCGTAAATTCGCGTACGATCACGGCTATAGTGAGACATTGTACGGACGAAAACGCCGATTCCCGTATCTTGCTGAGTACTCGAAACTAGTTCGACGTAATGAGCGCAAACTAATGGATCTGTACATCGAACGTAAGCGAGTACGTAGCCAATATGTGAAATCAAAAGCGAAGCACCTGCAAGAAAGACTCGATGAGCTCGAAGAAAAGATCAAGCCACTGGCGGAAATGCGAAACCTTGTATCGTACTGGGAACGTGCTAGCTTTAACTCAGTAATTCAAGGTACGGGCGCGGACATTCTAAAGATCAATATGATTCGATTATACGAAGAATGCGTTAAGCGCGGTTGGTATCTAAACGCAAGTATTCACGATGAAGTAAAGGTCGAAGTACCTGCGAAGGATCTAACGAAAGAAAACTGCGATCTTATTACGGAGATCATGACGAAATCCGTAGAACTATCTCTACCGCTGAAATCCGATACAGTAATCGAGACTGTATGGGGTGCTGAATACGATCCCGACGACTGGGACTTCAAAACACAACAACCGAAATCTGCATAAGTTAACCGAAAAGGCGATCGACCTGCGTTTATGTACGTGTAAGGCTGATCGCCTTAATTCATTTGAGAGGATTGATGTAAATGTTTAAGAGAAAGTTTAGTTACACACCGCGTACAAAGTTAGGTGAAAAGATTTCCGAAAAGCTAGACGGCAAGACGTACGCGCCATTTAGCGGCATAAAGTGGGACGTGTTCTACGTCGTATCGTTCGCGATCTTCGCATATATATCGGCGTTTGTGAAAGGTAGCGTGGTTTGGTTCGTACTCGATACGATCTTTCTAGTCGCTGCGTCTATTACATTAGGGATCAACATCAAAGGATTGGAGGAAAAGAAATAATGACAACACTATATAACTACGAAAATGTACTAGCGGAAGCACCTGCGAAAGAGGTATTTACGGTATTCGACTTCGAGACGACGGGACTCGATTACAATACGGAACAGGTCGTAGAAGTGGCCGCAATTCGTACGGATCTAAAGCAAGAACTAGGACGCCTACATATGTACGTAAAATTACACGAAGGTAAAAAGCTACCTGACTTCCTGATCGATAACACAGATCTACGTGAGCACATGCTAACAAATGGCGTACACGAATTACAAATGATGATCGTACTTAACGCGTTTATCGGTAATAGCACGTTAGTAGCGCACTACCTGCCGTTCGATTCTGCGTATCTATCGAAGTTCGGTATTAATCACGAACATTTCCTATGCACACGATCAATCGAGCGTTTCTTAAATCCGAATGAAAGCGCAAGTTTAGGTCCTACGGCAAAACGTCGCGGCGTTAAATTAGAGGGCGCACATAGAGCGATGAACGATATCGAAGCTACGATCGGCGTACTGAAATCGCAACTACAGGAGATCGAAGAACGCAAGATCCCGCGCGCTCACATTTCGAATATAATTATCGATAGCGAAGAGCGTCCGAACAAATTCAGCCCTAAGTATGCGAAGGTAAAAACACCGAAGGAAATCGATCTAGTAGGTAAGCGTGTAAAGGTACGAGATAAAAACAATCGATTCCATAACGAAAAAGGGACGATCATCGAAGCGTACTTACAAAACGTAGTCAAAGAAAACAAAGGCATGAAGATCGAAGGTAACGAAGGTGAACGCATTCTAGTAATTCAGCTAGACGAAGGGATAGGACAGGTCGTATTAAACGATAAGTTCGTTAAGTACAACGGGGGTTACAAGGCATGAGAGAATACACAATCAATCGAATTATAAGTGAACGAAACGTAGTTAAACGTACATTCGTTGTGGATAACTTCGGGCTACGTCCCGTTGCGCTGCATGACACGATCATCATTATCGAGATCGGAGCACCAAACTGTACGCAACAAATTACGAAACGATTTCCTACGAAACAATGGCAAGAAATTAAAGAACGCGGCTTCGTAACAGTCGGTTAATATAGATCGGAATAGGGCGGCATATGGTCGCTCTATTTATTTATTTATTTATTTATTTATTTATTGTCGACATGACGTAGGTATCGGTGAAATATGATAGACAAGAAAACAAAACAGCCAATCTACGGGCTTAACCTCGGATGTGATGACTAAGTAGCGGGATTAAAATATAAAATGATGATAAGTTTGTTATATCAATGGAAGTTACAAACGCATTTAACGAAAGAAGACATAAATTACTAGCCGAAGGCGAGAGCGAGCCGAAGTATTACGCAATCTTCGATCTAGGTAACATTTTCCTAGCGGGTGTAGTCGGAGCAAGTGACGAAGACAAGGCGGCAAGATTCTTCGATAACGTGATCGGCTGCGAGACGGAACTAGGAAAGAAGTATGGTTGTACTGCGGTAGAAATTACGGACGATAAAGCCGTAGAAATGATTGGATCAGGTGCAACATATTATGACGCATTCACATTCGAAAAGGTGGCAAAATAACATGATGAAATTTTACGGAATTAAAGACTTTAATATCAAGAAAGGTAGCGAGATCGTGGCGGTAATACAGACGAAGTCGCACGTAGATGCACGTTGGTTCTACGTTAATAAACTGAAAGACGGCGAAACGTTTATCGTAGATATCTCTTCGCATGAATTGGACGGAATGCAAGCGACGAAACTGCATAGCGGCGTAGAGTTTCATACGTTCGAAGGTGTAAACGAATATCTGAACATCGCATAGGGCGACATAGTGTCGCTCTTTTTTGTGCGCAAAAATAAACTTGACATATCGCCTAGTGTATGTGTCGGACTGCGTTTATGTACTTGTAAGGCACGAACGATCCATGACAACTATATAGGAGGCGATAAGGTGGAATTATTTACACCCGTAGACGTTTTAGGGACGGCGAAAAAGAAAGGCGCACCTAAGGCGAAGAAAGATATCTCAGAACTACCGAAGCGTGGCGGTGATAGCGAAGTCGCAAATCGATTCATCGAAATGCTCGATAAGTGGCACGGCCATAAAGAGGTTTGGGACGACGAGCTAGACGCACAGATCCATTATTGGGAATACGAAATTCGTACGACTAACAAGAAGCGCTTACCGTGGGGTAAGAAGGGCACGAAGTACTTTACGCCATCGAGTACGAATAGCGATAGCCGCGAATTGTACATGAAACATTCGGGCGCTGCTCGCGATCAACACACTGGGCGACCGCATCAGGGACGTTGGACTCGAATGGGTACGGCCTTCGGCGATATGGTCCAACGCGATCTATTATTCATCGAGAAACACTGGAAACGTGAATTCGGTGAAGATCCGCCGTTCGTTCCGTACTATGTCGAAGTCAACGGCAAGCGTTACCCTGCGTGGGAAAAATTTAGCCAAACGATCGAGCACGTAGAGCATAACGGACAAATTGTATCGATCTTAGGTCAATGTGACGGCATCTTAGTAGATACGAAAACAGGCGAACTAGTATTGCTCGAAGTTAAGTCGAAGCAAACGACGTCTGCGCAAACTGGATTCTACTCTATGAAGGAAGTCGGCGAGGATCATAAAATGCAATCGATCACGTACTCAATGCTATTCAAAAACATGCACATCAGCCGAGGTATCGTCCTGTACGGCAACCTATCGAAAAAGGCTTGGATCATGAGCGAAGAGGACTACGTAGCAAACCCCGATATCAGGGCTTTCGAAATCAAATTCGATCGTGAGACACAAACGCAAATTCTCGATAAGTTCAAGCATGTGCTAGATTGCGTAGAGAATAACAAGCCGCCGAAGTTCGATATTACAAAATTTACGTTCAACTCATATAAAGAGGCGACTGTATCTTCGCTAACGGCCGAAGAATACGCGGAAATAGGCGAGCAAGTCAAACGTATTTCAAGATCCCGTATGCCGCAATGGAAGAAAAATAGCGTGTTAGAGGCATGGCGCTATATCGAGGGAAATTGGAAAGGTGACGACGCGCAATGCGACGCCGATTTTTAGGACTCGATCTTTCTTTAGCGAGCGCGGGCGTGGCGATCATCGATCTAGAAGGCGGGAAGCTAGATCTTGTTCACAAATTCCGAATTAAAACGAATCCGAGGCAACGACACGGCCAACGACTACACGTAATCGCAACGGAATTAAAAAAGGCATCAATAGAATTCGCGCCATTCGATACGATTATTCGTGAAAAAGGGTTTAGTAGATTCGCGCAAACTACGCAAGCACTATTTAAAGTCGTTGGGATCAGCGACCTTGTACTTCGCGATTATGCGATCGAAGAAATTTCACCTACTACTATCAAACGCGTAATGACGGGCGACGGCAAGGCGGATAAGGCTGAGGTAGAGAAGTCCGTACGTCGCTATCTAAATTTAAGCGATGATTTTATCTTTATATCTGACGATGAATCGGACGCCTGCGCGGTAGTTCTGACGCATCTAGTAGAGAAAAAGATCATCGAGAAGAGGGGTTTCTAATATGAACAAGGGGGAAAAGAATGTGATAGTATGCGACGGAATCGTAGGCGTTGGTAAGACGACGCTAGCGAAATTAATAGAGAAAGAACTAGGCATCAAACTATACGAAGAAATCGGAAGTCGGGACACTCTAAACCTGCTCGATCGTTTCTACGCAAAGAAAACGCGATGGGCGTTTACGACGCAAATCCACTTCCTTAATACGCGATTCGCACAAATTAAAGAGATCCATCGTACAGGCGGCGGCATCTTAGATCGCTCGATCTTCGGCGATCGTATCTTCGCGGAAATGTTAGCGGAAGATCTCGAAGACGGCGGCGAGGGCATGACGTGGGAAGAATTCCGCACATACGATACGCTACTAGATTCAATGCTAGAACATGCGCAAGCACCTACATTACTAATCTATCTAGATTGTGACGTAGATACGGCCATGAAACGAATTGCGAAGCGTAATCGCGGCCTTGAAAGTGAAGTAGAGCGCGGCTATTGGGATCGCCTTTACACAAAATATACGAAATGGTACGAGAAGTACGATATTTCACCGAAGATCAAAATTAATGTTGCCGAGCTAGAGTACGTCAATAACGAAGAAGACAAAAAGAAAGTCGTACAGATCGTTAAGGACGCACTAATTAAAATCGGGAGGTTGCCCGCATGAACTGCGAAGCTGTAGCCAGAGGTAAAGAGTGCGGAAAGCCTGAGGTATGTAGCGGCGTTGTTCTAACAATGAGCGGCGGCGTTACTGTACACGCCTGCGAAACGCATCATAAAAGAAGCGGATTTTTCGAAGACAAACAAATAGATAATCAGGAGGTAACAGAATGATTAGAGGGATCTTAGGCATTATCGGAATTCTAGCGATCGCATTCTTATTATCAAAGGATCGCAAAAATATTAAATTACAGACGGTAGGCGTTGGGCTGGCAATGTTGATCGGCTTCGCTGCGTTCGTTATGAAATCGGACATCGGGATCGCTGCGTTAGAAGGCGCTAGTAACGGCGTTCAACACTTCATGGATTATTCGAAGGGTGGTATCGAATTCGTATTCGGTGATCTAGCGACAGGGAACTTCGTATTCTTCTTCCATGCGTTAATGGTTATCGTGTTTATTAGTTCGCTAGTATCGTTACTATACTACTTCGGGATCATGCAACGAATCGTTAACTTCTTCGGCACAATCATTTCGAAATTAATGGGTGTATCAAAGCTAGAGGGCGTTAATGCGATCGGCTGCGTAGCGTTAGGCGCATCAGAAGCGCCGATCTTAATTAAGCCGTATCTTACGAAGCTAAACAAAACTGAGTTATTCACGATCATGACGTCGGCGCTAGCGTCGGTGGCGGGTTCTATCCTAGTCGGATACGCTGCGCTAGGCATTCCGTTAAACTACTTACTTACGGCTGCGGTTATGGCGATTCCTGCGGCATTACTAATCGCGAAGATTATTATGCCAACTACGGAAGAGTCGCAAATCAAAGACGTAAATCTAGTTAAAGATGAAGAATCTGCGAACATGTTCGACGCAATGGCGAAGGGTGCGCAAGAGGGTATTCAAATCGTAGTTTCCGTAGCTGCTATGTTAATGGCGTTTATCGCAATCGTAGCATTCGCTAACGGTATTCTAGGCGGAATCGGTTCGCTATTCGGCATTGAAGGATTAACGATCGAGTTAATTCTAGGTTACTTATTCGCGCCGTTGGCGTGGCTTATCGGCGTGCCTAGTGGCGAAATTATGCAAGCCGCATCATTCATCGGCCAAAAGACGGTACTTAATGAATTCGTAGCATTCGGGCATTTAGTTGACGTCACAATGTCACCGAAAGCGATGCTAGTAGTTACATTCGCATTGTGCGGGTTCGCTAACTTCTCAGTAATCGCGATCTTACTAGGGTCAATCGGAGCGTTAGCGCCTTCTATTCGTAAGGACGTAGCGCGACTGGGATTCCTAGCATTGATCGGCGGGCTGCTAGCGAATTTATTAAGCGCTGCGGTTGCGGGTATGATGTTCTAAAAAATAATGAGAGTTAAAAGACGAGGTCTTCGGATCTCGTCCTTTTTGTTGTTTAATGGCGTTTATGTATGTAGGAGGCGATAGTATGAAAAAGGATCTACAAATTAAACCCCGATACGTGTTGGTAATTTATGACACGCCCGAAGAGAGGGACGAGGCTAACAAGCTATACAACGAATACGACGAGGATCTAGTGTTTATTCGTAAAAACGTAAAGCTCGAAGCGATCAGCGTAGGACAATCGATCCACGGCAAGCAATGGCGAGGGCAACGACCAACGAAAGTAATCGATTGTACGGTACGCCGACCTATCAATTTTGAATGGTGGTATCGAGGTGTGAAGCCATATCTCGTGAAAGATTGCAAATTCGATAAAGGAGAGCGATTCGATGTCTAAAGAAAAAACATTCGTAATCAAATTCACGGGCGATGTATCTGCGCGAAGACTAGAAGACGCGCTATATCATGGCATAGAGCGCAACGAGGAAGTGTGGGAAAAGTTTAGTATTGAAGAGGTGGCCGAAGATGATTAAGCTAACACATGCGAAAACAGTCGGCGAGCTGATCTAAGTCTTATCGCAATGTAGATTCAGTACACCGATCAATACGTCTTGTAACGAATGTCGTCACGGTTGGTCTGGCGGATCAGTAAGTGTCGAAGATTTCACGGATCAGACATACGGCTATATAGATCTACACATAAACCAATTAGGCTATAAATCGAATTTAACGCGCGATAAGAAGGTATTTAAATGCTATAAAATGGCGCACCTACTAGGACATGATACTTCGGAAATGCCATGCTGCTTTTACGATATGTTAGACGGAAATTTACATGTCGCATATACGAGTTTATGGAAAGAGCTATACGAAAGGTCTACGAGAATATGAACGAAGCTATTCGCGATAATATTACGCAAAGACGTCATCAGATCTTAGTACATTCGTGCATTTACTATCAATACAATACAAATATCATAGACGATCACACCTACGATCGTTGGGCGATGGAGCTAGGGTGACTACATGCGGAATATCCTGCGGAAGCAAAGGCCGCTGATATGGCGAAAGAGTTCGAAGGATTCACGACGGAAACCGCATCGGGATTCGACCTGCCGTACCACGATCCGCGAACGGTAAGTACGGCGGCATGGCTGATCGATTATCATAAAAAGCAAATAAAAAATAGGCGCTCAAATTAATGAGTCGCCTTTTCTTTTTGTCGTAGATTGTGAATGCTATCGCTTTCCGTGTATTCCGTATTCTGTATCGGTACTGTAACCATAATATCAGTGATGTTACAACCCAGTACGCTGCATATACGCACAAGATGTGTAACGTTTAGTAGTAACGCTCTATTCTCACAAATGTCATTTACAGTCGGCTGATTTAATCCGCTTAGTTCGGCTAGAGATCGTTGTGATAAACCTATCTTTTCTAGATATTCACGTAATACGAATCGTATGCCTGTACCTGTATTTGTTCGATGTAGTGGCTCGAAATCCTTGTATTTAGCTTTTTCCCAACGCGGATCGTCTTTCGTGGCGTTGTGGAAATTCACATACTTTAAGTTGTTCATCTATATAACCCCCGATAATATCGATATCCTATTAATATGCACTCATTTTATCACATTTATTCGCATTGTTGCAACGTTTAAAAATTATTATTGACATACATGCGATATCGTTATATGGTTAGCTCAACAAATTAATAATATGTAGTTATCACAATGGAACAGTTGAATTTATTTGAAATCCCAATAAATACTGTAATAGGAGCGCGATTAGAGGTAAATGTGAACATCTTATCACTAATAATTGAAAAGTTAGGGATATCGTAAAGATCATTAGAAGAGATCGAAGCGATCGATTAATTTTTAAATATTACTCAAGTTGCGTAATATTTAAAAATAAGTCTATATGGGGGTTTTGTTATGGTAAAACTTACAACTACATTAGAGATCAACGTATTAGTAGAAATGGCGGCACATGCTCGACTAGTCGCGTCGCAATCCGATAATATGGATCTAGTGATCGCATCAGGTGAATTGGTTAAATCGATCGAGGCAATGATTGATAAGACTTCGTATACGTCTGCGGAATTTCATCAAATGTCTATCGATAGGTATAAGAAATTAGTAGAAGAACAAACGAAGGACGCCGAATAGGGCGTCTTTTTAGTGCTCAATTACTTGATTAGTTACGCAAGTTGTGTAATGATGTTCGTGGATAATTAAATTTGGAGGTTATTATATATGAATTTACAACAAAGCGTACGATCGTCTATCACGGTAATCTTTAGGCTGGCCGCTCTAGTTACTGCGGTTCTCTTCGGCATATTCGCACTAATGAGCTTTTTGTCGACTGATTACGCGGAAGACGGTATTTTTAACGGAATAGTATTTCTAGTATCAGGCGGACTAACTGCCGCAGTGTTTATGTTCATGGCGGTAGTAATCGAATTAAAAGAGGCTACATTAATAGAGCTACGACAACTTAACGAAAAAGAATAGAACGACGACGAACGACGACGAAGGACGCCTATGGGCGTCTTTTTTTGCGTTTATGTACTTGTAAGCAAAACGGAAGGAGGGCGATATATGAGTTCGAAATTATACGCAAAACTGGGAACAATGGCGGCGGGGAAGTCGCTAGAACTTCTAAAGACTGCGGACACCTACGAAAGATCGGGACGTCGTGTATTGATATTTACACCAAATATCGATAACAGGTACGGCAAAGATCGCGTCGTAAGTCGTACAGGACTAGGGCACGAAGCTACGTCGGTACATATCGACGACGCCGAACAAATCTATCGATCAGCGGTATTCGAACGGCCTGACGTAATTCTAATAGATGAATGTCAGTTCTTTACGAAGCGAGTTATCGAAACGTTAGCGGTCGCGATCGTTGACGGCCTTAACATTCCTGTAATCTGCTACGGACTAAAAACGAACTTCAAAGGCGAGTTATTCGAAGGATCTGCGGAACTATTCGCACTAGCGGACGACATTTCCGAAATTAAGGGATTGTGTCAATGCTGCGACCGCAAAGCTACGATGAACTTACGTTTTGTAGACGGGAATCCCGCAAAAGAGGGAGACGAAGTACTGATCGGCGACGAAGAATATCGAAGCGTTTGCCGCAAACATTTCTATAACTGGGAGGAATTTTAATGCAACCACAAACAAACGAAAGGCCAAAAGCGAAGCCGATTCCCTGCGAATTGAGAGTCGCACCAACAAACCCGAAAGGCTTTCACCTGATCGAACTTAAAACAGGTCGTGAGAAGGTTGTAGCATTCGGCAATATCTTTCCGCTCAAAGGATCAAAGAACTTCTTAAATGGTTTGAAAAAAGAGCTAAACATTACGATCGACAATCAGGTCGAGTATTTCCGCGGCGTGCGTAAGGCAATCAAAGAAGGATTGATGTCGTAATGAGGAAAATCAAATTTCTGTTACTGATATTCGGTTTTATGCTGCTATTCGTCGGCATGACGGTATCTATCGATAAGATGCGATCGTCTGACGCGAAGATCGAAGCACTCGAAAATGATCTAGCACGCGAAAAAGTTGCGCACAATAAGGCGAAGGGTGATCGCAAAAAGCTAGAAGACGAGACATTCGATCTATACAAGCGCATTAACAATCTAGAAAATGATCTAGGCCAAGCGCAATGGGATCTAGCGGTCGAAAAAGAGAATCACGAAAAGACGAAACTCGAAGATCGCACCAAATCGGAAACGATCGAACACCTGACGAGCGAGGTCGAACGCTTAAAAAAGTTACGAGCGTCCACCGTTAATAAGTCGAAGAAGGTAGAGATACCGAAGGAAGTTCCGAAAGAAAAGGATCAATCCGAAGAGGCGAAGCCGTCCGAAAATAAGAATGGTGGGCGCAAAATAGATATGAGAGTTACGGCGTACGGCGCTGATTGCAACGGCTGCGAAGGAAAGACGGCAAGCGGAACGGACTACACACAAGGTCGTACGCTCGCATGTCCACCGCAATATAAGTTCGGTACAAAGATCGAAATCCCCGATCTAGACGGTACTTATGTGTGCGAGGATCGCGGCGGCGCAATACAGGGCAATACGTTTGATATGTTTCGCGGATCTAGCGAAGCGGCGACGTCTTCGTTCGGTGTGAAATATGTAACGGGATATCTACGAGAGTGAGGGCTATACGCCTTCGCTCTTTTTTATTTGCCTAAATGCCGATATGACGCTGCTGCTGCGTTTATGTACTTGTAAGGCAAAACAACGAAAAGAGGCGAAGAAATGAAAAAGATGATGGTAGATAGATTATTTGTATGGCTGGGTGCGGGTATGTTTGCGTTAGGCATTCGATACGGCATTAATCAGATCGTGGAAGGTGGTAAGGAATCATGAAAAACACAGTACTAATCGGCATCGCGGGCAAGATGCGAACGGGAAAAGATACGATCGCCCGATTAATGGCGAAGGATCGTCGCGGAGGTTTCCAACGTGGTGCATATGCGGACGAGCTGAAAAAGCAGGTGGATCGCAAGTACGGAAAGCAAGAAGGTGGAAAGCGTCGTGCATTGTTGCAACACGAAGGGCAAGAAGAGCGCAAACATGATGCATTAGTTTGGATCAAACGACTACAACCGAAGATTGACTTCTTACGATCAACAGGCCATAACGTGGTTATCACGGACGTACGACAACAAAATGAAATCGATTCGTTGCGAGAACAGGGCACATATATCATTCGTGTAAACGTAGACGACGAGATCAGAAAGCAACGTATTATCGATGCGGACGACGAGTTCAAAGAAGAAGACTTCTATCATGAAACGGAAACGGCGATCGATAAATTCGAGGTAGATTACGAGATTTACAATAACGACGGCTTAATTCAGCTCGTACAACAACTAGACGCAATCTTGATCGATATTGATAGAAAAGAAAAGCGCCGTATTGCTGCCGATAAGTCATGGCGCGAATTTATGAAGAAGATCAATCAGGATATGAAGACTATTTCACGTAGGGAGGCTATGCGATATGGGCGTATCTAACTTCGATAAACAAGCGGCAACGAAACGATTAGAAGTACGTTTCGAGCTTTGCACGGTAGCGGGCGTCGAGGCGTTACTAGAACAACAACATAACATACGATCTGCTGCGGAATCACGAGGCGATACGGCTGCAATCGATCTACTGGCGGATCTAGAAAACGCAATCTATCAGGCGGAATTAACGGACTTACAAGCACGCTGCATGGATCTTCGATTCGGTAGAGATCTATCAAACATAGAAACTGCGCAAATTATGGGCGTCGATAAGTCTACGACAAGCCGTAATACAAAAGCTGCATTAAAAAAGATCGCCGATGTATATACGGCGTGGGATTACTAGGAGGGCTACATATGGAAAAGCAAATTACTAACATCGAAGAATATAAACTCAATTTCACGAGAATGTTTGTCGGCGACTTTAAAACGGTCTTCGTCGAAGAGGCTCGCAAACTAGTTGATCTAATGCTACCGATTCATGATCGTATGGCTGCGGTGGAATTCTTAACGGATCAATACATTAAACAGGTCGGAAAACCGCCTGCGGACGTACGACTACGCAACGATAAAAATAAAATGATCGGCGTACTTGAATATCTAGCGGATCATATTCTATACGAATCGCTAGAGGGCGATACACGCGTCGATAAAATGACTTTAGAAGAGTACCCAGTAATGACGGACAATCAGGCGAAAAACCGCATCATCAGTCGTGGAGAAATTACGGTAGATGTACAACGCGCATGTAGAACGGTTGGTGCTGACGATATGAACTATCGCAAACCTACACGACGTATTCTGCGCCCGTACGAAGAGGATAGCGTAAATAAGCGTAAAGACGCAAAGTTAGCGAGCGAGAACGAGGCGTACCGCAAGGCGACGCAATCTAGCAAGATCACACGATCAAAGGTAGCTGCGTAATGACACTAGGACAGTTACTCGCGTATTTCAGAAGAAAGCCGCACGTACGAAAAGTTCTTAAAGCTAACTATCTTGATCTAACGAAAGCCGAATACGCTAACTTATGCGACTGGGAAAACATTCGTGTAAATAGTAACCCGATCGATGAAGATTATCGACTCGATGACGGTGTTAATATAGTCGAAGTATATAGTAATACCCAACCATTTAAATTGTGGGTAGAAGTCAGTAATAAGCAAGTAGTTAGAGCCTCTTTAATGTAGGTTCTAACTTTTTATTGAAATCTTCAAGATATCGTATTACTTATTTAATTAAGCAACATGCGAAATAACAAAAGGAGAGCGGTCACTATGAAGAAAGAGCAAGTAAAACAAAGTGTTGGCGCGCTATTACAGGAAAACGACGAGCTTTTAGTATCTGAGATCACAACGAAACTAAATACGCGTTATCACGGCGGCTCAATCGAATTGACCGCACCGATGCAAGAAGCTGCGGCACAACCTGACGTTATCTTCGTTCCGATGCCGTACGACTTATTCTACAAATTGAAACCGTGGAAACGATATACGCCTAGAGCGATCAAAAGACGTGCGGTTCGTAAAATATTCTATTAAATCGAAAGTGGTCGATCATATGTTAAAGAAAATCACGAAATTGACAACTGCTGCAATCATTGTCCTAACGATCGGAGGTTGCGCAAATACGGACGTATATGACGGCAATTTTACGAAAGAACAATATACAGTATCCGCATTAAATCATACAGATTCCGAAATCTGGGCGGAAAACGAAAACGGCGACGTAGTGTTATATGAAGACGACATCTTCGAGGTCGTTCGTACATTAGAGGTAGGCGATAAGATCGAAGTTACATTCTGCGACGGACACGACGAAATTACTAACGTGAGATTAATCGAAGGAGGTAACGTAAAATGATCGAAAAGTACATGAAATTGCTAGAGCGTGTATATGATCTATTTGAAAATCGTAAATGTACCGCTGCATGGTTCGATGATATTGCGAATCACATACATAATGAATTATGGAAGATCGAGACAAGGGACGCCGCGTAGGGCGTCTTTTTTGCGTTTATGTACATGTAAGCACAAACGATAAGGAGGCGGATATATGAGTAAAATCTATATCGCGGTAAGCAAAGAGACAGGGCAATTATTGACGGGCGCAAAAGGACAAGCGGCATTTTTAAATCGTAGTTTCTTAGGTCGTTCGATGGGACAAATGAGCAATCGGAAAGGCACGTACGACGTAATCGAACTAGATTCGCAAGAATTGATCCGAACGGCGCTTAATGAACAAGAATTTAAGATCGTAGTAAGACATACAGAAGGCGGAATGTGTAGCGGATCACATGTAGAAATGGAAATGCCGAAAGGGATCTGCGACATTAGTATCGGCGATCTACACGAATATCCCGAAGACGCAAATCTAGAGCGTGATCTAGACTTCGTTTTAGATATTCCCGACATGATGGAAGCTGCGTATAAAGCTGGCTTACGTGGTGATAAATTCGTCGTAACCTATGAAGAAGAAGAAGGCGAAGAAGAATAATGCCAAATGTAAAGAAACGACTGATACGAGGATCTGCGGTATTGGCCACAATGGCCGCGATCCTTATGTATGTATTAATTACACAATAAAAGGGACGCCGAATAGGGCGTCTTTTTAATAGGAGGGCGTTATATATGTTCAAAACAGGCGACAAGGCAATATTAAAGATCTCATTCGAAATGGTAGAGCGCGGCGGTGACTATACATTCGACGATCACGAAGATGTAGAACGACACGTACGCGGCGATATGGTCGAGATCCTGCGAGTGATCGATAATAAGACGGACAAGCGCAAGCACGATAAACTGGCGGTTATTTATAACCCGAAAACATTCGCATCGACTACGGTAGCAATTAACCACCTAGAGCAGATCAAAGGCGAAATCAATATAAATGTACCTGTAAAGATAGAAGTAGATGCGAAGAAAATCGCGGACGCACTAACGAACATGAACGAAGCAATTAAAAAGGGCGTAAAGGTAAATGCAGGCGATCCGAAGAAAATCGAATAAGGTACCGTTAGGATCGTGCGATATGAAGGCGACTGGCGTAAGGACTTATTTAAAGATACATCGATACACGTTGGCGGAATGCTGCGACCAAATAACAAAATAACATTCTAAGAGGTGGGCGAAAATGGGGAAATTACAAACGAAAATATCGAAAGTCGAATATATACTGCGAAAATATCCTGCTACGAGGATCAACGATAGACTACTTATTCTTATGTACTGGAAGCACTTCGATAACATTACGACGATCGACGATTGCGCTACGGCGACGCCTTCGGAAACGATCACGAGATTAAAGCGTAAGATCAACGAAGAAGGGCGATACGTGGTATCGGATCAGGAACGTAATGAGATCTTAAAAGCTGAATTCGAAAAGGCTGCGGAATTTAAAGAGAAACTACGAAATAACGAATACGACGACGGCATGATCGCAATACAACCGCCTAGCGTACGAAAAAGTGTGTTCGTAAAACACCTAAAAAGCGATATGAGAGCGATCGCGGATCTACAATATGTAGGCGGTGTATATGTATTCTATGATAAGTTCAGCAATCCGTTATATGTCGGCATATCAAACGACTTATTAAAACGGACAGGACAACATATAAATCATGCGAGTTCTAACGAACGATTACGTGAGTTAATCGCAAATGGTACGGCACATCGTATCGACTATATGTACGTTAACAAGATTAGTCATAGAGAGATTTACGAGACATACTTAATTAAGGCATTGCGCCCTTTCTGTAACTTCGGAAAGACTGGGCTGCGCCGTAATGGTAACGAAGACATACAAAGCGAATACATGACTTATTATAGGAGCGCTTAACGGCGCTCTTTTTCTTTTTGACCTGCTGCGGCTGCGTTTATGTACATGTAAGCAAAAATACAATTGAAATGAGGCGTTATATATGGGATTAGACGTACAGGTAAAACAATTTATACCTACGGTTGGCGACATCGTATCGATTAAATGGCGTGGGGATTCGAAGTCGAGCGGTTATATACTATCGGATCAGTCGAGTATCGGCGAAGCACGTACGTTCAAACTACTGAATTTAACAGGCGAATCAATCGCATTCGAGGTATTTCCGAAAGATAAATATAAACTATCGTTAACACCGATCGGAGGCGCTAAATAATGAAAGTAAAAGTAAATAGTAAAGAGAGAACGAGAACTATACGAGGCGGTAACATTGTATCGCTGCGACATACGGGATCAATACGATCTAGCTACTATATCGTATGTAACGATAACTACTTAATTAATATGGGAACTGGTAGTTTCCGCTATAGAAACGACAAACCTGCGTCGTTAGTCGAGATATACGATCGTGACGATTACGAGTTAAACCTAGTAGAGAAGGGCGGTAACTAATAATGATTAAAGGACAACCGAAAATCAGCGATAGGGTAGTAATTAGATGGAGCGCCCCCCTGCTTATAGAGTGAGAGGGCGCAATGATTTAGATATCTGCAAGATTGTAACGGACGGTAAGCGACTATACATCGAAGGACATAGCGCATATACGGGCGTAAGTATGGACTCATTCAAACGTAAGCATTGTAGAACAGTGGGCGCATTATTTACGGCACTAGGGCAATACGTACACATGGGCGTCATTAAGTCGTTTCATGTGAGACGGAAGGCGTAAATATAAATAAAAAAAGGCGGGGATCTCTTGACAGATCGCCGCCTTTTATGATTCGTGCTATTATTCGCCTTGTTTTTATGCCTTGCGTTCCCTCTTTACCATATCGGTAATTACCGCTGCGGCTACTGATAGGGCGAAGATTACGCCGAATGATGATACGTATAGGTTTCCGAACGCTTTCGCTACGCACATAAAGACGAATGCGAATACAATTAGGAACGTTACATTTCGATTCTTTTTCATAGTATATTCGTGAATCTTTCGTGTTATAATTAAGTAATAGATAGAGCGTGCTGTCACACGCCCTACGCTATTTTACTTTCTTGAGAATCGACTAGCGATTTTGAATCTACGCTTTTTCTTACTATCTTTGTTTATGTACTCAAATTCCCATTTGATTGCGATAAACGGTAGTAAGTATTTAGCGATATCAAATCCGTATGTCGATATGAAGTGTAACACGATATCCACTTCGTAACCTCCTTTCGAAAGTATTGTACTCTCTCAAGCACATATTCATTATAACGTTGATATGACGAACATTTCAATAATATTTTTAAATTGCAAGAAACGGCGTGATTGATACTATTATTATAAGCCGATTTAATCATATTTATTCGCTATATATATACGTATAAGTGTGCGGTATATGTTCGATAAACAATCGACAAATGTACGATATCACCGCCGTTTCATTTGTGCTTACATTATATTAACGTATGTACGTACAATAGAAGACATGCTTTATATGTAATTTTTCGATAAATGTATCGCTAAATATAACGACAAATGTAGCGTTAATTAATACATAACTACTTCGATCGAATGGCGATAGATACACGTCAATGTAAACTATTTAAATGTGCGGTAGATATACGTTACCAACACGCATAATGTACGTTAAATAGAGCGGTATATAACAAGGCGTATATAGGTCGGTAGTAATAGGCGGTATGTGTACGTACGTTTACGTATAATAGATATCTCATACGAATAATAATGTACGTTGTGTGTACTGCATATGTCGATAGTGCATACAGTTATATAGTGATAGGTGTACGGTGCACTACGGTACGACATGATATAGTATGGCGGTATATGTGCGCATAGATATATTAGTAGTGTGTGCGTTGTGTTATCGAATGTTTATCGAAAAGTATTTGCGATTGAATTCATCAACAAACTTCGCTGAGAAAGAAGAACTTCAAAATTCAGGGGGTTGAAAAGAAGAGTCGAAAGTTTTATTCATTCTTTTATGCATTCGATTGAAAATTCTTGCGTTAAAAGAATGGCATTAAATCAACGTTTCTTTTTGTGCATAAAACTTTTATCGAATTAAATTGATTGTGAAAGTCTTTCGAATGCTTTTAAATCAACGTTTAAAAGAGAAGTTTGAAAGTAACAGAATGTCATTCTGTTGTATTCGTTATTCATCTAAATGAATTTGATATTCACCGACGAGCCAACCCAAATCGAAAATTTCCGAATCCCCCCAAGCCGCCGCCGTCCCCCCTCGCAGCAGTGGTATTCAAAAAGCGCGCATCATTTTTAACTCAGGGCGTTGATCCTAGCGCAGCACCTTCCGATCTCATACACACAACCTACTTCAATATAATTTGCCAAATCCTATCGAATCCCAACGATCCCGACGGCTTCCTACCGAAAATCCTCTTTTTATGATCCTATCGACTTCCTAACGATCAAATACGCATATCTATCGTTTATAATTACGCAACTAGCTAAATTAGCGATATTAACTACATTTCGAGACCTATCGTATTCCTAGTGCATAAAACGTCATACAAGCGAATATGAGGCATTTAAGAGATATATCGTATTTTCTAGCGCATTCTTTTCTATCGTAATTAACGCATAATCTATCGGCCATTATCTTTTATTACTTAATATACGCAGTCTAGTCGGCCTTTCTTGCATCATTTATGTACTTGCTGCGTAATCCCTGAGAGTAATTTATTACGATCAGATATATTTATATACTAGCTATCGTTTATTAATAGTTCTAGTTAGTGTGACGTCTAGCCATGTTACACCAACGTCACATGGATTATTATTCAAATAATACAATATACATAAAAGCCCGAGATTGCTGCGTAAATAGAATAGTTTACACGATGTATACAATTAATTCGTAGCTAGTCGTACCTATATTATGAAGAGATAAACGCAAATAAAGCGCCGCCCGTCGTGGGTAGCGCTTTTTCTATTACAACGATAGTGAAACCGTGTTATACACTTCGTCGATTGTATCTTGCGTGATTCCAATATAATGTAGCGTAATTTTTTCGCTCGAATGATTGAAAATGCGTTGCAATGTCGCAATATCGACGCCGCCTTTATATGCGTGGTAACCGAATGTTTTACGTAGTGTATGCGTACCGATCTCGCTTAATCCTGCGCGATCCGCAGCATCGTTAAGAATTCGATAAGCCTGTACGCGTCCGATCGGCTTCGATCCCTTGCGTGAAGGAAACAGGTATTCTTCGCTATATTCCTTAATTCCTGCATCTTTGATCTCTTTTTTAACTGCGTCGCTGATCGTCAATTTGCGGCGTTTTTTCGTTTTGGCCTCGATCAATTCGATATGAGACTTAAAACGGCCGCTAGGCGTATAAATGTCCGACGCTTTTAACGAAAGCAGATCCGAGATTCGCAGACCTAAATTAATTCCTAAAACGAAAAGCAATTTATTACGACCGTGTAGGGCGCGTTTCATTTTGTTGATATTGCGTTTATTTCTGATTGGTTGTACTTCTTTCATATTTGTTGACCCCCTGAATGTATCGTGTTCCGTGTTTTTGTTACATTCATTATTTCATGATACCGCGAGGGTGTCAACGGATTTTTAAATAAAATTAAGGGGGTTTTATAATGGCAAATAAAAAAGAACTAGAATCAAGGTTAAATCTAAAGCAGCGCGAAGCCGCTTTTATGTTAGTCGAAAACGAGTTAGCGATGGATGAAGATCGCAAGACGCAGGAGGAAATCGCGAACGAACTAGGGATTACTCGCATGTGCCTGTACAAATGGCGCACGAAAAACAAAGCATTCATCGACTATAAGAACATTATCGCGGACGAGTTTCTAGCCGAAATGAGACCGTTCGTATATAAACAGTTAATGCGTACGATCGGCGGCGCACAACCATCGATCAAAGGTATCGACTTATACTTCCGACGTCATGCGTTACTTACTGATAAGAAAGTTATCGAAGACAATACGACGGACGGCGCTCGCAGCAACGCGGATCTAGCGAAAGAATTAGAGGAAATCAAAGCTATGACGCAGAGCGCGAAAGAAGGCGATCTATAATGTGGATCGGCAGCAAGTTTTTAAATCGCGAAGAAAGAGCGGAAAGGATTGCGATCGTAAAAGATCGCCTTTCTTCTCTTTTAGATCTTTACGAATCGGGAAACGCAAGCGAATACCATATCGATATGATGATGCGGGAGAAAAACGAACTCGTTCGACTAGAGCGCGTTCACCGCGCCGAAGTAGATAACGCATTCTTTACGATGGAATATCTATCGGATCAATGCAACCCCGAAAATGACGATAATATTATTCAAAATTCTGACGATGGTACACCGCATCAAGGTCTTGACGAAATGGCGGGAATACATCGCGAGTTCTTCGGATTATGTGACGATGTAGACGCGGGAACAGGTACAAACCTAGCGATCGCCGCGCCTCGTGGACACTCGAAGTCGGGTGTCTTCTCGAATGCGTACGTATTGAAGGGCTTAGTATTTCGTCAGTTATCGCATCGTTACATACTAGTAATTTCGGAAACCGACGATCTATCGAAAAAGTTGATCGGGTGGTGTAATAAGCAGCTTAAATTCAATAAGAAGCTGATCGAGGACTTCGGATTACTTCTATATGAAAACCCAATGGCAAACGAACGCGATAATGAGTCTTCTTTCATTACGCGAGCGAATCAATTAGTCGAGGCGAGTTCATCAGGGAAGCAATTACGTGGTAAACGTCACGGCGCGCTGAGACCGACAACGTGCGTGGTCGATGATCCATCATCTATGAATAACGAAGGTACTAAAGAAGCTCGACAAAAGCTGATCGACTGGTATAACGCCGTTGTATTACCGATCGGCGGGAAAACTACGAATCACATTCTAGTAGGTACGATGGTTTCTGCGACTGGATTACTAGCGCACGTATTAAAGCGCCGAGATTTCCGACCGTGTTTCTATGATGCGATCGTTTCCGAGCCAAAATTTCCGAAGATGTGGGAAGAGTACATCGATAAATACCTGCATGGTACGGACGGCGAGGCCGAAGAGTTTTACGAAAAGAATAAAACCGCGATGATGCTAGGCATTGAAACCGCGTGGGAATGGCGTTGGACGTATAAAGCGTTAATGGAGCGTAAAGCCAATATGGGTACGAAGACGTTTAACTCAGAGTATCGAAATCGCGCATTTAGCGAAGATGAAAAGTTCTTCTTTACGGATCAATTCGGGTATTACGTATACGACTTCGATCACTTCACGGGCGAAAGAGCCTGCGTATACGACGGGGAAACGTATAGACTACGCGATATGTCAATATCGGCCGCGTGGGATATCGCAATGGGTAAAAGCGCCCGCTCGTGTTACAACTCGTTAGTAATAACGGGACGTCACGAAGCGTCAGGGCGTATTTTTGTGTTGGACGAGTATGCAACCAAAGAGCCTCCGCACAAGTTCATGAAGGGCATTATCGATCGTGTGCGAGCATATCGACCAAACCTACTCGTCGTCGAGACGATCAACGCGCAGCACGAGTTCTACCGTCAATTACAAGAAGAGTTGCCACGTCAGGGATTGTATTCTACGAAAGTAATCGACGTTAAAGGGCACAAGTCTTCGAAAGAGCAGCGCATCGAGTCACTAGAGCCGTATTGTGTTAACAAAACGTTGATCTTTAATAGACATCACAAACTATTACTAGATCAGCTAGACGCATATCCTTACGGTGACTATGTAGATTCTGCCGACGCCCTTCAAATGTCTGTAGAGCACGTCGCACGTCCACGATCCGTTATGCGAGATAAGCCTATTTGGTTATAGTCTAGCGTTTATGTACATGTAGGGAAGATACGCCTTCGGGCGGTCTTCCCTAACATGAAAATCGGAGGTTGTTAAATATGGCAAAAATCAAAGCATCTTACGTTAATCATAACAATGTTCTTAAATTACCGAAACGACCGTTAAAAGTCTACCTGGCATCGCCGTTCTTCAATGACGAAGAGATCGAATGCGTTGCATTCGTAGAAAAGGTATTACGCGATAAAGGCCTAGAAGTATTTAGCCCTCGCGAACATCAAAATGAACATTTAGAATTCGGATCGGTAGAGTGGCGAAAAGCTACGTATTTAAACGACTGTCACGAGATCTTAAAGTGCGATATCGTTGTCGCAGTTCATTCGACTGATAGCGGCACAAACTGGGAACTAGGAGCAGCATCGGCCGTACAACGTCCAGTAATCTTATTCGACGATAATACGGATCTACCACGAAATATCATGTTAACCGAATCATGTCATGCATTCTTAGAAGGTCGCGAAGCATTAGAGAAGTATAACTTCGATGTACATGTTCACGAACTGGAAAAGGTGTACTACGAAGGCACGGTTATTTAATTGCAGTGCTCTATAAGGGCGCTCTTTTATTTATATAGGAGGCGATAGAATGACGAATCATAATTTTCATGACAAGCACGATAGCACACAAGAAACGGAATTCAAACCGAATGACACCTTATTCGAAGTCGGGAAGCTATTTCCGCCGACGGACGATCTAGAGCGTCTAGCAGATTACGAGACAGGTAAGCGACTGTATGAAGGAGAATTCAAAACGCTACCTAAGCGAGCGCAGGAAATGTTAAAGGATACACCGCACGCAGAACGATTAAATTCGTTATATCTAGCGGTCAATCTTCTCGACATTATCGTCCACAAGCCCGCTGATCTTATGTTTAACGAAGATCCAACGTTCGAAAGTGGCCTAGATCCCGATTCGATCGAGCAGCAGCGATTATCCGCAATCGTAGAAGAGAACGATCTTTCTGCGTTAGGTCAAGAATTAGTCGTGGGCGCAGGTTTCCGAGGGGATTCGTTCATTAAGACGTATTTCTCATACCGTCAAGACTTTAGCGAACTGCCGTACATTCCGAAGGGCGTCGAAATGGAAGCGATCATCGAGTCGCAAGATCCATCGACTGTATTCCCTGAGTTAGCGCGAGGATCAAAGAAGAAATTCAAGGCCGTAAATATTGCGGCGATCGAATGGGTTATACAAAAGGACGGAAGCGAAACGCCATATCTGAATGTAGAACGCCATATCGCAGGATACATTCATTATAGAAGATTCCGACTATCCTCGAAACCCAACATCATTACGAAGTACGGCATTAATCAGCCACAATATGAGATTTTAGACGAAGTACACGAAGGTTTCAGAGTAGTAGAAACGGGCGTACCTATGATCCTAGTACGACATATTCCGTACAAGGCAACCGATACACACTGGCGAGGCATTAGTACAACGAAGAAAGTCAAATCGTTAATCTATGCGATCAATGACCGCTTAACTCAGATCGACTATATCTTAATGAAACATAGCGATCCTACCGCATACGGCGTAGACTTACAAAACGTCAATCTTACGTGGGGTGGCCGTTATATTCCAGTAAGAGACGGAGAAGTCGCACCCGCTTATATGACGTGGGACGGAAAGCTAACAGACGCGTTCAAGCAACTAGAGACGTTAATCAATCTAGTTTTCCAAATCTCAGAGACGCCACAATGGTTATTCGGTACATCGATCGGTAACGTCGGCGGGACTGGGACGTCACATACGGACGGTTCAGCGATCAAAGCAAGATTTATGCCGATCCTATCGAAAGTCAAACGTGTTCGTACGAACGTAGACCGTGCTTTCAGAGACTCGTTATATTGCGCCCAGTTACTAGAGAACTACGCAAACGAAGGATCATTCGAGCATTACGAAGCGATTTACCCGAAAATCAGATGGAGAGACGGATTGCCTGCGAACGAGAAAGAGCAAGCGGAAATCATGCAGATCCGTACTGGTGGTCTTCCTACGATCGATCGATTAACTGCTATCAAAGAAATGGATAGTCTAGACGACATTCAAGCGAAGGCCGTAGTCGATAGAATTCTAGAAGATGAAAAAGCGTTAAAGCCTGCAACGCCTAACGTCTTCAACGAAGAAAGCGAAATCGAACTAGATCTTCCAATGAATGAAGAGGACGAAAAAGTAAATGAATGATAAGCGAATCGAGCCGTCTTACGTATATAACGTTGGGCGGCTTGTCCGCATTTATAGACGGGCATTACAGAACATGCAGGCACAAATCGATCAGATGGAAATCGCTGATCTGAATAGAGCGACTGGAATTGCACTTATGCATAATATTCAATTAAAGCTTATCAAGGTAGACAAAGAAGCGGACGAGTGGATCAAAGAAAATGTCCCACTTGCTGCGAAAGAGGGAATCGCACAAACGCTACATGCGCTAGGATACGCGGACACGATCGAAGCTGCCTATCGAATTGCTCGATTTAGTCAGACAAACGCAGATATGGCACGAGTAGCAGCAGCGGACACGATGAAAAACGTTCTTGCGATTACCGATAACATGGCTACGGAAATGCAGCGAGGTATACGCGCCGTATCAGCCGAGGTTATAGCGACAGGGATCGCAACGTCTCGTAATTCTACCGTTATGTCGGATCAGATGAAAGAAAAGATCAACGAGCTAAAGCAGCAACTTAAAGATTCCGTTGATACTGGGATCATCGACAAGAGCGGTCGCCGTTGGTCGGTCGAGCACTATACGGAAATGCTAGCACGTACGAAACTAATTGAGATCCAAAAACAAGCTACGGAAAACGAGGCGATCAGTCGAGGCGCTTATTATGCGACGATCTCATTCAACGGATCTACAAAAGATGCGTGTCGATTCCATCAAGGGCGGATCATTAAACTAAAGGCCGAAGCCGAAGGATCATACCCCACGTACGACGAGTTGAAAGCAACAGGGCAGATTTTCCACCCGAATTGCAAACATCATATCGTGCCGTTTCGTGATTACGATAAACTAGACGATCACTCGAAGGAACTTGCGAAAAGGCAGCAGATTATCGGAGAAGCTGCGGAAAAAGTAGGCGGACGCGATCCAAATTTAAGAAATGAAGAAAAAAGTTAAAAAGTTTACGCAATGTATACAACAAACGATCGATTAGTTGTACCTATAGTATGAGGAAAGAGATAAAAAACAAGCCTTACGACGGGGTTAAGCATCGGAATTTATAACCGACGGGTTTAAAACGGGGGTATCAGAATGACAGAGAAATTAGATAACCAAACTCACGAAGAGGAAATCCAAGAAGAAATCAAAACGGACGAGCTTAAAGACGACGAAAAAGTTGTCACACTAAAGCAATCCGAACTAGACGCACTTATCGTACGTAATAAGAACAAGGTAAAAGAAAAGTTCGCAGATTACGACGAATTAAAAGCGAAAGCAGAAGCGGCAGATCAAGCAGCCGAAGAAGCACGTCTCGCAAAACTGGACGAGCTAGAAAAGGCGAAAGAGATTGCAGCGAAGAAAGACGAAGAGATCGCAGCAGCACAGGCACGCATCGTAGCATTAGAGAAGGCGGATCGTGAAACGAAAGTGACGAACGCATTCAACGCAGCAGCGAAAGCAGCAAACATTCCCGAAGAGTATTTACAAGATGCTCGAATGTTAGCGGGTTTTAATGACGAAACGGAAGTCGAAAAGATTGCCGAGATCGTCGAAAAGCTAGCGAAAGATCGCCCTTACTTAGTTAAGGAAAAAGAAGTAAAGCAGAAGGAAATCGGCGGCGCTTCGAATGGTGCGAAGAAACCACTCGAAAAGACTGACGAGCAAATTCTAGAAGAGTTAGCGTCAAATGTTCGCCGTTACGGTCGCATCGAAGATAAGGTCAAGTATGCGCAAATGAAAAAGAAGTTAGGGCGTTAAGCCTTTAACATAAATCACAAATCAAATCAAGTCGCCTTTTGCGGGCGGCTTTTTCTATTACAAAAATATCAGGGGGTTTTATAAATGACAAAGATCTATACAGAGGACTTAGTAGGAAAGAAAGAATCGGTAGTAGACGAGTTTTTACTATTAAATCCACTACAAACACCAATGTTAAACCTAGTGCAATTCGGTAGCCCAGTAACTAACGTCGAGCACGTATGGTTCGAAGACGAAATGTTCGCACAAGAGAGCGCATTGACAAAAGCTCTAACTGCTGACGACACAACTGTAGAAGTAGAAAGCGGCGAAGCATTCCGATCTCGTCAAGTAATTCGTATCGGCGAAGAGTTGATCTTAGTAGCTAAAGTCGAAGGCGAAAAGTTAACAGTAGTTCGTGGTTATGCTGATACTGCTGTGGGTACTGCGGAAGTGGGCGAAGTAGTAGAAGTAATGTTCGTAGAAGGTGAAGAAGGGTCAGACGCTCGCGACGGTCGTCACAAGCCACGTAAGCGTGTATCTAACATTACTCAAATATTCGACGAAACTGTAGAAATCACAGGTACGGCAATGGCGGTCGCTCAGTATGGCGTTGATAACGAGTACGAAAAAGAGAAGCAAAAGAAACAACTAGAATTAGCGCTAGCATTAGAAAAGGCGGTAATCAACGGTATCAAATACGAGCAAGGGAATAAACGTATGATGCGCGGTATTCGCTCATTCATCGAAACTAACGTAATCCCTGCGGGCGGCGCAGATATTTCGGACGAGCACTTAATCAATGCTTTCCGAATGATCTTCGAAGCGGGCGGATTCAATCAAGGCGGTAACTACAAAATCGTAGTAGGTGCTACACAAAAAATTGCGATCTCTCAATTCGGTAATGCGAATATCCGCTTAACTCGCCAAGACAACGGCCGCGGTCAAGTGGTAGATCACTACGTTTCTGACTTCGGTAACGCTGAGATCTTACTAAATAACAACATGCCTGCGGGCGAGGTATTAATCATCGATGCAAACCGTATCGACATTCGCCCACTACAAACGCGTGAATTCGCACACACTTACTTAGGTAAGAAAGGTGATTACATGCAAGGAATGATCGTCGGCGAGTATACGCTAGAGTTCCTACAAGAAGCGGCACACGCTAAGATCGTAGGTCTTGCGACTAGCAAGAAAGCAACTGCAAAAGCGACTACAGCACGCGCAGCAGCAAAAAAATAATCGGAACTGATCGGCTAGGGCTTCAGCTCTAGTCGCTTTTTCATATATGGGAGGTCGTGATAGATGAATA
>NZ_JBNLYC010000015.1:0-58339 GCF_050172015.1 Bacillus sp. GMa5/1
TGCGACTTCCTTATGTTAACATTTTCGTTTTTCGATGTCAACTAAGTTTTTCAATTTCTTTTTGTCGTTTTCTGCGTTTCCGCATCAGCGACGGTTATTAATTTAACATATACAAACTATTAACGTCAACACTTTTTAATAAAAAATTCTTTTTCTTACATAACGAATGCATTCTTCTGTGTTAGCTACTCTCCGGAATAAACAGAAAATGATTTTATATCTTTCTTCCATGGCTTTTTTTACAACTTCATGAATACGCTCATCTTCAAAATCAAATAAAAGTTCCTCTAATTCTCTCTTCAATATGTATTCCATTTCTTTTCTCTCTTCTTTTGTCAACATCAGCCCAAGCAAACAATCACCTCAATAATTCCTTACGCAACAATAAACGTTCCGCTCATTTTCAATTATCACAATCCTATCATCCATTATATCCACTACTTACGATATTAATCCTTTGTTCTCTTTTTTATATTTCCAGCATATATGTAACTGAAAAGGATTGGACAAAGGGGCGTAATATTATGTTTTTCTTTTTTATTACGAGTAAGAGAAATTTTAAACACATTAGCTTAATAGTGATACTGTCCTTATTTACAGCATGGCTACTCTTTTTAAAAACATATTCACATGAATCTGCTTTTTCAACTGCTACAGGCCCTAAAGTAATTTACAAGGGAGACACCGCTAAAAAGCAAGTTGCATTTACGTTTGATATTAGTTGGGGAGACAAAAAAGCAATTCCAATCCTAGATACTCTTAAAGAAAGAGAAATTAAGAATGCAACCTTCTTCCTTTCTGCTGCATGGGCCGAAAGACACCCTGATATTGTAGAGCGCATCATGAAAGATGGACACGAAATCGGTAGTATGGGGTACAATTACACATCCTATACTTCTCTAGAGACAAATGAAATAAGACGAGACCTTTTACGAGCACAAGATGTTTTTACCAAACTTGGTGTAAAACAAGTCAAGCTGTTACGTCCACCTAGTGGCGAATTTAACAAAGCAACCCTTAAAATCGCAGAATCACTTGGATACACCGTCGTGCATTGGAGTAATAATTCAAACGATTGGAAAAACCCAGGTGTAAATAACATCGTTTCCACTGTCTCTAATAATTTGAAAGGTGGAGATATCGTCTTATTACACGCATCCGATTCTGCCCTTCAAACAAATAGAGCTTTACCGCTGCTCCTGCAAAAAATAAAAAGTGATGGATATGAGCAAATATCCGTATCACAACTTATTTCCAACACAAGTACGAAAAGTGAAGATGTGAAGTAGCTTCTTCCCTACTACTCTTCACGCATAAAAAGCTCTACTACCTTTCAAGAAGGTGGTAGAGCTTTTTTAATCATACCATTTCCAGCATTATAACTGCTGGTGTATAAAACCTCTCTATTAAGCTGATTTACTTGTTTTTCCGATTAAACGATGTAATACAAGTAATTGATATGCATTACATAACAATAGCGGTATAACCATTAAATATAACCAATCTGTATCATTAATCCGAAGCGCCGGTACCCATTCAAGGATCGTTACAACAACCATAAAGAACAGAGCTGGCACAAATGCTTTTTTATTTGTTTCTTTGCTTTTTACATAAGCAACAATTGCTCCAAACACAAATAATATTCCAGCAACAAGTATGTTATTCCCTAACGAGACTTCCCCATTTGCAATAAGTACAGATCTTAAATACACAAAATCAAATAATACGAATGCAATAAAGAAGAGCTGGACTGCATTCCATAAAGAAGATGAGCGGAACATCCCTAGTCCAAAACGGTGGATTGTTAAATATGCAAAGAATCCCATTTGACTTATAACACTAAAAATAAATCCTACACCCATCAGCCAGAAAGATACTGCTAAAATCTCCTTACCGTCGAAATTTTGAAAAAATTTATTGTACTTGTCCCACTCCAAAACAAAACCAATAATAACTGTGCTAATTCCACCAAGAAACAACGTCGTTAAAAATAGTCGTACCCACTTGCGGCTATTCACAACACATCCCCCATTATCCTTATATTTCTAATTAAATTGTATCAATGACAATTTCAAAAAGCTAGCCATGTTCATGTATAAATTCCTTAAAGATATTTATATTAAAAAGAGAGAACTGTGCTGAAAGGAGTTCCAACTTATGAAACGGATGCTATTCATTTTCGTTTCTTCTTTTCTACTTATCGCACTTGCAGCATGCGCACAAGGAAAAGAAACGAAATCCGAACTAGATTACGATCAAACAAAGAAAATGATTGTTGATATTTTGAAAACAGATCAAGGTAAGAAAGCCATTCAAGATGTATTAACTGATGAAAAAATGAAACAAGCACTCATACTAGATGAAACAGTAGTAAAGAAAACGATTGAAGATGCCATGGTATCCGATAAAGGGCAACAATTCTGGGAAAAGCTCTTTAAAGATCCTGAGTTCTCATCGAAGTTCGCTAAAAGTATGGGGAAAGAACAAACCCAATTAATGAAAACCTTATTAAAAGACCCTGAATACCAAGCAGGCGTTATAGAAATTATGAAAAATCCTGAAGTAGAAAAAATGATGTTACAAACAATGAAGAGTAAAGAATACCGTCAATATCTACAACAAGTACTAACAGAAACTGCTGAAAGTCCACTCTTCCAAGCCAAGATGATTGATATCATTAGTAAAGGTGTGCAAAAAGCTGAAAAAGGCGGATCTGGTAAGAAAGAAGCAGGCGGTGACGGTGGTTCTCAAGGCGGGAAGAAGGAAGAATAGTAAAAAATAATAACTATAATAACGAGTGGACAATTTATACATTGTTCACTCGTTATTACTTTATCTTGCTATTAACAGACAAAATGGCCCCCTCTAGTTAAGCGAAAGGTTTACTAGCAACAAAAGCCTTATTGTTGTCAGTAACAGGTGAACCCCACTGATTAAAGTTTCACTTTATTTTTGTGTAACAGCTGTTCTATCAATTACTGTTTCAGCTATTTTACTATAAATAATGCCCGTTGTATGTGTATCTTCATATACTGAAGGAGCAAAGTCTTCTTTATTCCAATCGGGTTGTTGTAGCGGAATGCGACCAAGAACATTCGTTTGTAATTCGGTAGCTAACTTATCTCCCCCGCCTTTTCCAAATACATATTCTTTCTCACCAGTTACCTTACTTTCAAAATATGCCATATTCTCAACAACACCAAGAATACTATGTTCAGTGCGCAATGCCATCGCTCCAGCACGCGCTGCTACAAACGCAGCTGTTGGATGAGGCGTCGTTACAATAATCTCTTTGCAAGATGGCAACATTGAGTGCACATCTAACGCAACATCACCTGTGCCTGGTGGCAAATCTAGTACTAAATAATCTAAATCGCCCCATTCTACTTCTGTGAAGAAGTGGTTTAACATTTTCCCAAGCATAGGTCCTCTCCAAATAACTGGTGCATTATCCTCTACAAAGAAGCCCATTGAGATTACCTTTACACCTAAACGTTCCACCGGAATTATCTTGTCGCCTCTTACGATAGGACGCTTTTCTATCCCCATCATGTCTGGCACACTAAAACCGTAAATGTCCGCATCGATAATACCAACTTTTTTTCCTAAACGAGCTAAAGCAACTGCAAGGTTAACGGAAACAGTTGATTTTCCCACGCCACCTTTTCCACTCGCTACTGCTAAGAATGTTGTTTTTGAATTAGGTGACAATAAAGATTCACTTTGCTCTTCTTCTTGTTCCGGTGCAAACTGAGCTAATTCCTCTTCTGTAAATTCTGCAAAACGAAGTCCAACTGTTGCTGCCCCAAGTTCTTTTACTAACTTTACAATTCCAGACTGCAACTGCATTTGTTCCGCTGTACCGGTTTTTACGATTGCAATTTTGACACTCACATGTTCCTTCTCCGGCTTGACTGTTACCTCTTTAATTGCACTTGTTTCTTTTAATGTTTTATGTAAAAACGGATCTACAATCCCTTCTAACGCTTCAACCACTTGCTCTTTCGTTACCATAATTAGCCCAGCCCCCTGTATAAAAAATAACGTAATGTTAATTAAATTTATCTCTGCTTATCCTTGAAATAAATGCGTTTACATTTCCAGTATAACATATTTTCCGAAAACTTCGTTAATGAGAGAAGCTCAAAAAAATCCTCCTTATTCTGGAGGATTTCCTTTTTCCGTGAAATAACGTAATATACCACGGTATATTGCAGCTGCTACTTTTTGCTGATATTTCTCCGAATTTAACATATACCTTTCGTTCACATTCGATAAAAAGCCAGCTTCAATTAAAGCACCTGGTGTTTTAGAATACTTTAATAAATATACATGCGAAATTGTCTTAGCAGAACGATTCGTGTTCTCTAAACTTGTTCTCAATTCAGCCTGTATAAATTTTGCAGCACGTTCATTTTCAATCGAAGAGCGGTAATAGAACGTTTGTGCGCCTTTCGATCCACTACTAGTTAAAGCATTTAAATGAATACTTGCAAAAAAGTCTACATCAGGTTTATTGATGATTTCTACACGTTTTTTTAAATCCTCTGCTTTACGTCTACTATATGACTTTGTATCTTTGTTAGCTAAATCATAATCTCCCTCACGCGTTAAAATAACTAGTGCACCTTGTTCTTGTAAATAGTCTTGTACCTTTTTTGTAATTTCAAGCGTAATATCCTTTTCTATAATATCCTTTCCACCAACAGCCCCTCCATCTGGTCCACCATGCCCAGCATCTAATACAATTACTTTCCCTGATAAGGGTAAATTCCAAGCTCGCCACGATTTTGTAATTTGAAATTCTTGTTTAACTAAAAAAAACAATACAACCGCAGCGAGTGCAAAAGAGATAATTCGAATTCTCTTCATACCTTTCCTCCTCCAGCTAGTCCCTCTAATTACTTATATGGGACAAGAGGAAAGTTTATGCTTGTCTTAATGAAGCTTTAATCGATATCTTCTTTCACCTTTTTCATACCCTTCTTGCCACCACAATCCTATAAACTGCTGACAAGATTCAAAAAGTAATTCCTCATCTTTCAACTTTATTTCTCGCATAGTCATACTCGTTAAAAATTGAAATAGCGTTTCAGTTAATTGTTGTTCTTCTTCTAAAGCTCTATATTTCACATCAAAAAACGATTCACCATAATAACCAAATTTACTGTATCTCGCTCCTAATAAATAAGATTCTATCCCTAATTCAATACAGTAATCTTCATACTGACGATGAAGCTCTTGCATTTGAAAGGCATCACGAATATTTGAACGCAATGTTTTTAATGATAATTCCCGCAACATCTTCCGCTCGTATTTTAACTGCTTTTCTTTTTGTTTTTCTTGTAAGCTGACAATGACATTCATAGTACTTATAAACCTCCCTAATACGTATTAGTCTAAACTTCTAAAGAAGAAGCATACGCATGGCGGTAGCACTAAAATATTCCAAGCTATAAAAATTGCAAAAGAGGAATGAAACATAAAAAAACCCCAACCAAAATGGTTGGGGTTTGTAGTTCGCAAAAATTAACGTTTTGAGAACTGAGGTGCACGACGTGCGCCTTTAAGACCGTATTTTTTACGCTCTTTCATACGTGCGTCACGAGTTAATAGACCTGCACGTTTTAGTGTTAGACGGTATTCTGGATCAGCTTTTAATAAAGCGCGAGAAATACCGTGACGAATAGCACCAGCTTGACCAGTGTATCCACCACCATTTACGTTTACAAGTACATCGTAGTTACCTAAAGTTTCTGTTGCAACTAGAGGTTGTTTCACTACTTCACGTAATGCAGCAAATGGGATATAGTTTTCAAAATCACGACCGTTAATGATAACGCGTCCTTCGCCTGGAACTAGGCGTACGCGCGCTACTGAACTCTTACGACGTCCAGTGCCATAGTATTGAACCTGTGCCAAAGTAAGCCCTCCTTTAATTAATTATCCGCGAAGTTCGTAAACTTCTGGTTTTTGTGCTTGGTGTGGATGCTCTGCTCCAGCATACACGTTAAGTTTCTTAGAAACTTGACGGCCTAAGCGTCCTTTTGGAAGCATGCCTTTAATTGCAAGCTCTAACATTTGTACAGGGTAGTTTGTACGCATTTCAAGAGCTGTTCTTTGCTTAAGTCCACCTGGGTGGTTAGTGTGACGGTAGTAAATTTTATCGTTTAATTTATTACCTGTTAAATGAATTTTCTCAGCGTTAATAATAATTACATGATCACCCGTGTCAACGTGTGGTGTAAATGTAGGTTTGTTTTTACCACGTAAAATGGATGCTACTTCACTAGCAAGGCGACCTAAAGTTTGACCTTCAGCATCAACCACATACCATTTACGCTCAACTTCGTTAGCTTTTGCCATAAAAGTCGTACGCATGTGTTTCCCTCCTCGTTATCTTTTCCATAGAAAAAATCTATTGTTTATCTTAAACACGATTTCCTTCCGGGGCTAATCGTGGTTTTAGAAACAATACCATATGTTATGATATACTTTTGAGTTTCTAATGTCAAGCAAATGTTACACCAGGATTAGTTGTTATAGTTTACCTCCCATAAGTAAAGCCCATGACCTGGAGCCATCTTTCCAGCAAACTGACGATTTTGTTTCGCTAAAATCTCTGGAATGCTATCAGGATCAAGCTTTCCTTGCCCTACGCTAAGTAACGTACCAACAATAATTCTGACCATATTATATAAAAATCCATTACCTACAAAACGAAAAATTATTTCATCATTTTGTTCAATTAACTCGATTTCATAAATTGTTCGCACTTTATCTTTTTTGTCAGTTTTTGCCGAACAAAAAGAAGTGAAATCATGTGTTCCAATAAAATAAGGAATTGCTTTTCTTATAGAGTTGATTTCGAGCGGGTATGGATATTGATATACGTAATTTCTACGGAATACATCCGCAGTCTTTGATAATAATACACGATAACGATATTCTTTTTTCTCAACACCGTAACGTGCATGAAATTCTTCTGTTTTTTTCTCTACTTGCCTAATAACAATATCATCTGGCAACATTGTGTTTAAAGCATTAATCCATTGCCACTCTTCAAGAGACAAAGAAGTATCAAAGTGTATTACTTGTCCTTTTGCATGAACTGTAGAATCTGTTCTACCAGATGCCTGAACACGAACAAGTTCTCCCTTATGCAATTTCTGCAATGCTTTTTCTATCTCCTGTTGAACAGTACGATGGTTCGGCTGAATTTGATAACCACAAAAATGCATGCCATCATATGCAACCGTACATTTTATTCTATCCATTTCTCTATTCTCCATTACGATCGCACCCATGCCAAAATACAAGCTAAACAAAATAAGCTGACAATCGTTACTGTATCGCTTGTTTTCCAGCGTAGTTGCCTAAATTTAGTACGTCCTTCACCACTTTGATATCCACGAGCTTCCATCGCAATGGCTAAGTCCTCTGCACGCTTAAAAGCACTGATAAACAGAGGAACGAGCAGTGAAATAATAGCTTTCATTCTATCTTTTATCGGTCCCCCGGCAAAATCAATACCACGTGACGCTTGTGCTTTCATTATTTTACTCGTTTCATCCATTAATGTCGGGATAAAACGAAGAGAAATTGACATCATTAATGCGATTTCATGAACAGGAACCTTTATACGCTTCAACGGCTTTAATAACGTCTCCAAACCATCTGTAATTTCAATAGGTGTCGTCGTTAACGTTAATAATGTCGTCATTAAAATAATAACGAAGAATCGTACAGAAATGTATATCCCTTGCTCTAATCCTTTTTCATATATCGAAAACCAACCAAGCTGGAATAGTACATCCCCCTCCTTATTTGTAAAAATATGCAGGAAAAATGTAAAAAGAAAAATCCATAAAATTGGTTTTAAGCCCGAAAGTACATAACGAATCGGCACTTTTGCAAAAAATAAAGCAATGAGTGCATATAAAAATAAAAATCCATATGAAATCGCATTATTTGCTAAGAAAACAACAAATACATATAAAAAGACAATCAGCAGCTTCGTACGTGGATCAAGTTGATGAATAAGTGAATTCCCCGGGATATATCTCCCAATAATCAACTGCTGCATGATTCATGACCACCTTTTCGTAACACCTGCACAACTTCATGAGTAAGATCCTCTAAAGATAAGGTAGCCTTTGGAATTGAAATACCAAACTTCTCTTCAATTGCACGTTTATACTTTAATGACATAGGAAGATCCACACCAATTTTCTCTAGTTCATCGGCATGTGAAAATACTTCCTCTGCACTTCCTTGCAAAAAGACCGTTCCTTTATGCATAACTACAATCTGCTCCGCATACTGAGCAGCATCCTCCATATTATGCGTTACAAGGATAACTGTAAGCCCCTTTTCCTTGTGCAGCTTATAAAACATCTCCATAAGTTCGTTCTGCCCTTTTGGATCTAGTCCTGCTGTAGGTTCATCTAATACAAGCACTTCAGGTTCCATCGCCAGTACACCCGCTATAGCAACACGTCTCATTTGTCCACCACTTAATTCGAACGGAGAACGTGTTAACAGTTCCGGTTCTAGCCCTACAAGTTCAATTGCCTTTCTAGCCTTTTGCCTTGCTTCGTCTACAGATACTCCAAAATTAGTAGGGCCGAAACAAATATCTTTCTCCACAGTCTCTTCAAACAACTGATGTTCTGGGAATTGAAAGACAACCCCTACTTTTTTACGTAGTGGCTTTAACTTTTTTTCTTTCTTTCCTGCCGAAATCAAATGTTCACCAATTTGAACTGTACCATTTGTCGGCTGCAATAAACCATTTAAATGTTGAATCATCGTTGACTTACCTGAACCAGTATGACCAATAATGGCATAATAGCCCCCACTTGGAAACGACACATCTACATCATAAAGTGCGCGTCTTTCAAATGGAGTTTTATATTGATAACGATGCTCTACTTTTTGGAATGTAATCTCCAAAGTTCGTTCACCAAGCTTTCCATTGTAAGATGCGTATTTTGCAAGAGAATTTCATTTCTTTTTAATAATTCTGCTATTTTCACTGAAAACGGTACATCTAAGCCAATTTCTTGGAGCATATGAGAGGATTTGAAAATTTTTTCTGGAGTCCCTTCCTCTAATATTTCTCCCTTATTTAAAATAATGACACGATCTGACTGTGCCGCTTCTTCTAAATCGTGCGTAATCGATAACACGGTAATACCTTTTTGAGTAACAAGTTGTCTAACCGTTTCTACTACTTCACGTCTCCCTTGAGGGTCTAACATTGACGTTGCTTCATCTAATATTAAAATAGATGGTTGAAGTGCTAAAACGCCTGCTATTGCCACTCGCTGCTTTTGCCCACCAGATAAGGAATGAGGCTCATCATTAAGAAAATCTTCCATACGGACAAGTCGCAAGGCCTGTTCTAATCTTTCAATCATTTGTTCTCTTGGCATTCCGATATTCTCTAAGCCAAATACAACATCATCTTGCACTGTTGTTCCAACAAATTGATTATCTGGATTTTGAAATACCATTCCAATTTGTTTTCGAACATCCCATACCGTTTCCTCTGATAAAACCATTGTATCATTTACTGTAATAGTCCCTGCTTCTGGCAAAAACAAACCATTCAATAATTTTGCAAGTGTAGACTTTCCTGAACCGTTTTGTCCAATAATAGATACCCATTCTCCCTCATATAAGGAAAATGAAACATCTTTTAATGCATAAGTGGCTGCCCCAGGATATTGAAATGATATATTTTCTATCCGAAGTTTCTCTTTTTTCAATAGAAGGCACCCTTTCCTTCGCACAGTTAGCCTATTTTTATATTTAAAAAAAAGGGCCATGACCAGTTTCTTGAAAAGAACTGTCCTGCCCTTTTAATTATCATTATACTAACTCGATAATTACCATTGGTGCTGCGTCTCCGCGACGTGGACCAATTTTTGCAATACGAGTGTATCCGCCTTGGCGCTCAGCATAGCGTGGAGCTACATCAGCGAATAGTTTTTGAAGTGCATCTTGACCAGTCTCAGCGTTAGCTACTTCATTGCGAATGAAAGCTGCTGCTTGACGACGAGCATGAAGATCTCCGCGTTTACCTAAAGTGATCATTTTTTCCACTACAGAACGAAGTTCTTTTGCACGAGTTTCTGTCGTTTGGATGCGCTCGTTGATAATTAAATCAGTAGCTAAATCACGTAACATAGCTTTACGTTGCGCACTTGTACGGCCTAATTTTCTGTATGCCATTCGTAGTTCCCTCCTTTGTTGATGGGTTTAAATCCTCAGTCGTCTTTACGTAAACCTAAACCTAATTCCTCAAGTTTATGTTTAACTTCTTCTAAGGATTTACGTCCTAAGTTACGAACTTTCATCATATCTTCTTCTGTTTTGTTCGCAAGCTCTTGTACAGTATTAATTCCTGCACGTTTTAGGCAATTATAAGAACGAACAGAAAGGTCTAGTTCTTCGATAGTCATCTCAAGAACTTTCTCTTTTTGATCTTCTTCCTTCTCGACCATAATCTCAGCATTTTGTGCTTCATCAGTTAAACCAACAAAGATATTTAAATGCTCAGTTAAGATTTTGGCACCTAAAGAGATAGCTTCTTTTGGCCCGATGCTTCCATCCGTCCATACATCAAGCGTAAGCTTATCATAATTAGCCACTTGTCCGACACGTGTCTTTTCCACTTGGTAAGTCACACGTGATACTGGAGTATAAATAGAATCAATAGGAATTACTCCTATTGGTTGATCTTCGCTTTTATTTGCATCAGCTGGCGTATACCCACGGCCACGCTTTGCAGTTAAACGCACGCGGAAATGCGCATCTTTTGCTAACGTTGCAATGTGTAAATCTGGATTTAAGATTTCTACATCACTATCGTGAGTAATATCAGCAGCTGTGACAATACCTTCGCCCTGTACATCAATTTCCAACGTCTTCTCTTCTTCAGAGTAGATTTTAAGAGCTAACTTTTTCAAGTTTAAGATGATCGTCGTAACGTCTTCTACTACGCCCTCAACTGTTGAAAATTCATGTAATACGCCATCGATTTGGATAGCAGTAACAGCGGCACCAGGGAGTGAGGATAAAAGAATACGACGTAAGGAGTTACCCAAAGTAGTACCATATCCACGCTCAAGCGGTTCAATTACGAATTTACCATATTTAGCATCTTCGTTAAGTTCAACCGTTTCGATTTTCGGCTTTTCGATTTCAATCATTAACTAAACCCTCCTTCAAAACGTCGAAACCCCGGTTAAACAAAGGTATAACCCCTGTCTAACCGAAAGTCCCCCTTAGGCAGTTCCCGATTGTGCACAACAAGCGATGTTTCTGTACGAAATTTCTCGATAATGCATCATATCCATTATAGACAAAAGGGAAAATTCTATACAGAAAAATTACACACGACGACGTTTTGGTGGACGACATCCATTATGAGGAACTGGAGTAACATCTCTAATTGCTGTTACTTCTAGACCTGCAGCTTGAAGAGCACGAATTGCAGCTTCACGACCAGCACCAGGACCTTTAACAGTAACCTCTAAAGTTTTTAAACCGTGTTCCATTGCAGCTTTAGCAGCAGTTTCAGCAGCCATTTGCGCAGCGAATGGAGTAGATTTACGAGATCCACGGAAACCAAGTGCACCAGCACTAGACCAAGAAAGTGCGTTACCGTGAGTATCTGTAAGTGTTACGATTGTGTTGTTGAAAGTAGAACGAATATGAGCTATACCAGCTTCAATATTCTTTTTCACACGTTTTTTACGAGTGTTTGTTTTACGTGCCATTGTTAGTTCAACCTCCTTTACTTATTATTTCTTTTTATTTGCTACTGTACGACGTGGACCTTTACGTGTACGAGCATTGTTTTTAGAGTTTTGACCACGAACTGGTAAACCACGACGGTGACGAAGACCACGGTAAGAACCGATCTCCATTAGACGTTTGATGTTAAGAGATACTTCACGACGAAGGTCTCCCTCAACTTTAATACGATCGATGATATCACGGATACGTCCTAATTCGTCTTCCGTTAAATCACGAACTCGTGTTTCTTCAGAAATACCTGCTTCTGCAAGAATTTTTTCAGCAGTTGTGCGACCAATGCCGAATACGTAAGTTAAAGAAATAACAACGCGTTTGTCTCGAGGAATATCTACACCTGCGATACGTGCCATTACGAATGCACCTCCTTCTGATTAACCTTGTTTTTGTTTATGTTTAGGGTTTTCACAAATAACCATTACTTTTCCACGTCTACGAATAACTTTACATTTTTCGCAGATTGGTTTAACTGACGGTCTTACTTTCATGTCTCGAACCTCCTTAAAGATTACGGAGTGCTATATTATTTAAAACGGTACGTAATACGACCACGATTTAAATCGTACGGAGATAATTCTACCGTAACTTTGTCTCCTGGTAAAATACGAATGAAGTTCATACGGATTTTACCAGAAACGTGAGCCAATACGACATGCCCATTCTCTAATTCTACTTTGAACATAGCATTTGGCAACGTTTCAAGAACGGTACCTTCGACTTCAATTACATCATCTTTAGCCATTCAATAGTTCTCCCTTCTTCAAATCAGTAACATTTTACACTGCTCTGAAATCCCGGAGAGCCAGCTACTTATAAAGTGGTAAGGATTTCGTATCCTGCTTCTGTAAGAGCAATCGTGTGCTCAAAATGGGCACACCATTTACCATCTACCGTTACCACTGTCCAGTCATCAGATAGTGTTTTTACATATCGTCTTCCTTGATTCACCATCGGCTCAACACAGATGACCATTCCCGGCTTTAATCTAGGGCCTCTATTGGGTGGACCATAGTGCGGGATTTGAGGGTCCTCATGTAAGTCTTGCCCGATTCCGTGACCAACATACTCCCTAACGATCGAGAATCCATTCTCTTCAGCATGGGTTTGAACCGCATGTGAGATATTTGATAATCTCTCGCCTGGTTTTACTTGTTCTAGACCAAGATACAACGATTTTTCTGTGACATCAAGTAGCTTTTGAACAGATTCAGAAATGTTTCCAACTGGATACGTCCATGCAGAATCTCCATGGTACCCATTGTATTTCGCACCAATATCGATACTGATGATATCGCCCTCTTTGAGCTTGCGCTTCCCTGGAATTCCGTGTACAAGCTCTTCATTTACAGAAGCACATATGCTCCCCGGAAATCCGTTGTATCCTTTAAAAGATGGCGTAGCACCATATTTTTGAATCGTCTTTTCCGCTATTTGATCGAGCTCTTTCGTTGTAATTCCTGGAGTAATGTGCTGTTTCAACTCTTGATGAGTCAAAGCAACGATCCTGCCAGCTTCTCGCATGATTTCTATCTCGCGAGGAGTTTTGCAGATTATCATTACGCTAAGCCTCCGATGAGAACATCGATATCAGCAAATACTTTATTGATATCTTGCTCACCATTAATGCTTTGTAAGTAACCAAGCTCTTCGTAGAAATCAAGCAAAGGTTTTGTTTGCTTAATATTTACATCTAAACGATTTGCTACAGTTTCTTCATTGTCATCAGAGCGTTGATATAATTCGCCACCACATTTATCGCACACATCAGCTTTTGCTGGTGGATTGAATTCTAAGTGGTAAGTCGCACCGCACTCTTTACAAATGCGACGGCCTGTAAGGCGTTTTAATAACAACCCTGAATCCACATTAATGTTTAAAACATAGTCGATTTTTTTGCCAAGATCTTTCATAATTTCTTCAAGAGCTGATGCTTGTGCAACAGTTCGTGGGAAACCGTCTAGTAAGAAACCTCTTACGCAGTCGTCTTGACTTAAACGTTCACGAACGATTCCGATTGTAACTTCATCTGGAACAAGTGCACCTTTATCAATAAAAGATTTTGCTTGTAGACCCATTTCAGTTTCAGCCTTCATAGCTGCACGGAACATGTCTCCTGTTGAAATGTGAGGGATGTTATACTTGGCAACAATCTGTTCGGCTTGTGTACCTTTACCAGCACCAGGAAGCCCCATTAAAATTAAGTTCATCCTTGTTCCCCCTCAGAGTACATGAGCATGTAGGGAAGACAATTCTTCCCACTTACTCACTGCTTGATAAACCCTTTGTAATGGCGTTTTACCAGTTGGCTTTCTAGCTGCTTCATTGTTTCTAAAGCAACGCCGACAACGATTAACATACTCGTTCCACCGATCTGTGCAGATGGAGGAAGATTTCCCAATTTCGTAAAGATAACTGGTAAGATTGCAATCGCTGCTAGGAAAATTGATCCTACAAAGGTCAAACGATACAAGATTTTTGTTAGATATTGTTCCGTATTCTTACCCGGACGAATACCTGGAACATATCCACCTTGCTTGTTTAGATTCTCTGACATTTGCTCTGGATTAACCTGAACAAATGCATAGAAATATGTGAAGGCTACAATGAGCGCAACATATATGATCATTCCCACTGGGTGAGAATAGTTAAAGTTTGCAATAATCCACTGCGATACATCATGTTTCGGGAAGAACTGTGCAATAGTCGGAGGCGTAATTAAGAATGAAACAGCAAAAATTACTGGAATAACACCAGCACTATTTACCTTAAGCGGTAAATGTGTGTTTTGTGCTCCAGCATAACCACCATTTCCTCCTGTTACACGCTTCGCATATTGAATTGGGATCTTTCTAACAGCCTGTTGAATGAAAATAACACCCACAATAACTGCTAGCACAGCTAGTAAAATCAATGCAACTTTAACGATACTCATGAACAATTGATCTCCGATATTTTGAAACTGTTGCTGATACACTTGAGATATAACACTTGGGATCGCTGCGGCAATACCGCCAAAGATAAGGATGGAAATACCATTACCTACACCTTTAGCTGTAATCTGTTCACCTAACCACATTAAAAATGCAGTACCAGCAGTCAGTACCGTAGCAATGTATAAATAAGTGCTCCAACCTGGATTCAAAATTAATTGTCCACCTACCATACCGTTAAAACCGATTGACATACCAAACCCCTGAATAAACGCAAGAACAATTGTAAAGTAACGCGTGAATTGCGTTAATTTACGACGGCCCATTTCACCTTGCTTCGACCATTCCGAAAATTTAGGAACAACATCCATCTGCAATAATTGCACGATGATGGATGCTGTAATATACGGCATGATTCCCATCGCAAAGATGGAGAAGTTTTTCAAGGCTCCACCGCCAAATGTATTTAGAATACCTAAAGCATTTAATTGATCTTGTGCCTTCAGTACGTCTCCATTTGTAAATGGCACGGGGATAAACGTGCCAATCCTGAATACGATTAACATCGCTAAAGTGAATAATATTTTACGTCTTATCTCAGCAACGCGCATAAAGTTGGAGATTGTACGAAACATTAGATCACCTCAACTGATCCGCCAGCTGCTTCAATTGCTTCTTTAGCACTTGAAGAGAACTTGTGCGCTTTAACAGTTAGTTTTTTCTCTACTGCTCCGCTTGCAAGAACTTTAACACCGTCGTTTAACTTGCTGATAACGCCAGTTTCCAGCAATAATTCAGGTGTTACTTCTGTACCATCTTCAAAACGATTTAACGTTGATAAGTTTACAATAGCAAACTCTTTACGGTTAATGTTTGTGAAGCCGCGTTTTGGTAAACGACGGAATAATGGAGTTTGACCACCTTCGAAGCCAAGACGAACACCGCCGCCAGAACGTGCGTTTTGTCCTTTATGACCTTTACCAGCAGTTTTACCGTTACCAGAACCGATACCACGACCGACACGGTTACGTACTTTACGAGAACCTTCTGCAGGTTTTAATTCATGAAGTTTCATTCCCAGGCACCTCCTTATATTAATGAGTTATCCTTAAGCTTCTTTTACAGTTACAAGGTGAGAAACTTTGTTGATCATACCAAGAATAGCAGGAGTTTCTTCCTTAACTACAGTTGAATTCAACTTTTTAAGACCTAAAGCTTCTACCGTCGCACGTTGATCTTGTGGACGACCAATTACACTACGAGTGAGGGTAATTTCTAACTTTTTCGCCATTTGTTTTCCCTCCTTAACCTAGTAGCTCTTCTACAGATTTACCGCGTAATTTTGCAACATCTTCAGCGCGCTTAAGTTCGCTTAATCCGTTCACAGTAGCGCGAATCATGTTGATTGGTGTGTTAGAACCAAGAGATTTCGAAAGAATATCTTGTACACCAGCTAATTCAAGGACCGCACGAACAGGTCCACCAGCAATAACACCAGTACCCTCAGCAGCAGGTTTTAAGAATACTTCACCAGCGCCAAAATGACCGTTGATTGTGTGTGGAATTGTTGTACCAACTAATGGTACAGCGATTAAGTTTTTCTTAGCGTCTTCGATAGCTTTACGGATTGCGTCTGGTACCTCTTGTGCTTTACCAGTACCGAATCCAACATGACCGTTTTTATCGCCAACTACAACTAGTGCAGCAAAGCGGAAACGACGACCACCCTTAACAACTTTCGCGACACGATTTATCGTAACTACACGTTCTTCAAGTTCTAATTTACTTGGGTCAATGCGATGCATCAATTTTCCCTCCTTTGACCATTAAAATTGTAATCCAGCCTCACGAGCAGCTTCAGCTAGAGCTTTAACACGGCCATGGTATAAGTAACCACCGCGATCAAATACTACTTCTTTAACGCCTTTCTCTACAGCACGCTTAGCAACTGATTCTCCAACTTTCGTAGCAGCTTCAATATTGCTAGTACCGTTAAGAGCAAGGTCTTTATCAAGAGTAGATGCACTTACTAACGTTACACCATTCACATCATCAATAACTTGAGCGTAAATATGTTGGTTAGAACGGAACACGTTTAAACGTGGACGCTCTGCAGTACCAGTAAGTTTAGCACGTACACGTGCATGTCTTTTCTTACGAGTCGCATTTTTATCAGCTTTAGTGATCATTCTTGTCACTCCTTTCTCTCACCTAACGGGTTTACTTAGCAGTTTTACCTTCTTTACGACGAACAACTTCGCCTTCGTAACGAATACCTTTACCTTTGTAAGGCTCAGGAGCACGTACAGCACGGATGTTAGCAGCGAATTCGCCAACACGTTGCTTGTCGATACCTTTAATTACGATCTTAGTTGGTGCAGGTACTTCAACTTCAAGACCTGCTTCCGGAGTCATTTCTACTGGATGAGAATAACCTACGCTTAATACAAGTTTATCACCTTGTTTTTGAGCACGGTAACCAACACCGACTAATTCAAGTCCGCGTGCGAAACCTTCAGTTACACCTTCAACCATGTTTCCGATTAAAGCACGAGTTGTACCGTGTAATGCACGGTGTTCCTTCTGTTCAGATGGACGCTCAACTGTTAATGTATTCTCTTCAATTTTGATAAGCATATCAGCATTGAAAGTACGAGTTAATTCACCTTTAGGGCCTTTTACTGTTACAGTATTGTCTTCTGCAACTGTAATAGTAACACCTGCAGGGATTTCAAGAATCTTTTTACCAATACGAGACATGTGGTCACACCTCCGTTCGTTTTAAATATATATTACCAAACGTATGCTACTACTTCTCCACCAGTTTGTAATTGACGAGCGTCTTTGTCTGTCATTACTCCCTTAGATGTAGAAACAAGAGCGATACCTAATCCGTTAAGTACACGTGGTACTTCGTCAGCTTTAGCGTAAACGCGTAAGCCAGGTTTACTGATACGTTTTAATCCAGTGATTACACGTTCATTGTTTGCACCATATTTCAGGAAAATACGAAGGATACCTTGTTTGTTATCCTCGATGTATTCTACATCACGAATGAAACCTTCACGTTTTAAAAGTTCAGCGATCTCTTTTTTGATTTTAGAAGCAGGAACCTCTAATTTCTCATGACGTACCATGTTCGCATTACGGATGCGAGTAAGCATGTCTGCAATTGGATCTGTCATCACCATGTGTTTTACCTCCTTCCCATTTGTGGGTTTTACCAACTAGCTTTTTTAACACCAGGAATTTGACCTTTATATGCAAGTTCACGGAAACAAATACGGCAAAGTTTAAATTTGCGGTATACAGAATGCGGACGACCGCAGCGTTCGCAACGTGTATACTCTTGTACTTTAAACTTAGGAGTACGCTTTTGTTTCGCTATCATAGATTTTTTAGCCACGTTTTCGCCTCCTCTACTTAGCGTTGGCTTCCATTATTTTTGGAATGGCATACCGAATTGTGTTAAAAGTTCACGAGCTTCTTCATCAGTTTTCGCTGTAGTAACGATTACGATGTCCATACCGCGGACTTTGCTTACTTTATCATAATCAATCTCAGGGAAAATAAGTTGCTCTTTAACACCTAATGTATAGTTTCCACGACCATCGAATGATTTCTTAGAAACACCACGGAAATCACGTACACGTGGTAAAGAAACTGATACTAATTTGTCGAAGAACTCATACATTTGCTCGCCGCGTAAAGTTACTTTCGCACCGATTGGCATACCTTCACGAAGACGGAAACCAGCGATTGATTTTTTAGCACGAGTTACAACAGGTTTTTGACCTGTGATTTGTGTTAATTCTTCTACTGCGTTGTCTAACGCTTTTGAGTTAGATACCGCGTCACCAACACCAGTGTTGATTACGATCTTTTCGATTTTTGGTACCTGCATTACAGATTTATAGTTAAACTTGCTCACTAGAGCAGGAGTAATTTCCTTTTGGAACTTCTCTTTAAGGCGATTCAATGAAGTGACCTCCTTTCTTAAGAAAATTATTTATCTAATAATTCACCAGATTTTTTTGCAATACGAACTTTTTTACCATCTTCTACTTTGAAGCCTACACGAGTAGGTTCACCTGTTTTCGGATCTAAAATCATAACGTTAGAAACGTGAATAGGTGCTTCTTTAGTAATAATTCCACCTTGTGGATTTAATTGAGATGGCTTAGAGTGCTTCTTAACGATATTGACACCCTCAACGATAACACGGTTTTGCTTTGGGAAAGCCACAAGGATAACGCCTTGTTTTCCTTTGTCTTTACCAGTGATTACCTGTACTTTATCACCTTTTTTTACATGCATCTTAATTCTGCACCTCCTTAGCAAGGCAATACCTTAAATTATAGAACTTCTGGAGCTAAAGAAACGATCTTCATGAAGTTGCTATCACGTAATTCACGAGCTACTGGTCCGAAGATACGAGTACCACGTGGGCTCTTATCGTCTTTAATGATAACCGCTGCGTTTTCATCAAATTTGATGTAAGAACCGTCCGGACGACGAGCTCCGCTCTTCGTACGTACCACTACTGCTTTAACAACGTCACCTTTTTTAACAACGCCACCTGGTGTTGCTTGTTTTACCGTAGCAACGATAATGTCACCAATGTTAGCATATTTACGACCAGAGCCGCCTAATACTTTAATTGTTAAAAGTTCACGTGCACCAGAGTTGTCAGCAACTTTCAAACGAGATTCTTGTTGGATCATGTTATGAAACCTCCCTTCGGACTAAAAATTCCGATTCGTCTATTTAGATAATAACCGCTTCTTCAACGATTTCAACTAAACGGAAACGCTTAGTAGCAGAAAGCGGGCGAGTTTCCATGATTTTAACGATATCGCCAAGTTTCGCTTGGTTTTGCTCATCATGGGCTTTGTACTTCTTAGAATACTTAACACGTTTTCCGTACAAGGAATGAGTTTTGTAAGTTTCAACTAAAACTGTAATCGTTTTGTCCATTTTGTCAGACACTACACGACCAGTATAAACTTTGCGTTGGTTACGTTCGCTCACTATGCAAACCTCCCCTCAATTTATCGATTAATTCCGATCTCTCTTTCACGAACTACAGTTTTCATACGAGCAATTGCTTTACGCACTTCACGAATGCGAGTTGGATTCTCTAATTGTCCTGTAGCAAGTTGGAAGCGAAGATTAAACAACTCTTCCTTTAAAGCTTTAACTTTTGTTTCGATTTCGGCAGTGGTTAATTCACGAATATCATTAGTTTTCATTAGATTCACCACCATTTTCTTCACGTTTTACGAATTTACATTTCACAGGTAACTTGTGAGCTGCAAGACGTAATGCTTCGCGTGCTACCTCTTCAGATACACCCGCGATTTCGAACATAATTTTCCCAGGTTTTACTACTGCTACCCAGCCTTCTGGTGCCCCTTTACCGGAACCCATACGTACTTCTAGAGGTTTTGCAGTGTAAGGTTTAGAAGGGAAAATTTTAATCCATACTTTACCGCCACGTTTCATGTAACGAGTCATTGCACGACGAGCAGCTTCGATTTGACGGTTTGTAATCCATGAAGCAGCTTGTGCTTGTAAACCGAATTCACCGAAAGCAATTTCAGTTCCACCTTTAGCACGACCACGCATTTTACCACGATGCTCTCTACGATATTTTACGCGTTTTGGCATTAACATATTATTTTCCTCCTTCCTCAGAAGCTTTCTTTTTTGTAGGAAGGACTTCTCCACGGTAGATCCATACTTTTACGCCTAATTTACCGTATGTTGTATCAGCTTCAACTGCTGCATAGTCAATATCAGCGCGAAGTGTATGAAGTGGAACAGTTCCTTCACTGTAAGATTCTGCACGAGCGATATCAGCTCCGCCAAGACGACCAGAAACCTGTGTTTTAATACCTTTAGCACCTGCACGCATAGCACGTTGAATAACTTGCTTTTGTGCACGACGGAATGATACACGGTTTTCTAATTGACGAGCGATGTTTTCGCCTACTAATTTAGCGTTAAGATCAGCTCTCTTAACTTCTAAAATGTTGATGTGTACACGCTTGCCTGTTAATTGGTTAAGAGCTTTACGAAGTGCTTCAACTTCAGTACCACCTTTACCAATTACCATACCAGGTTTTGCAGTGTGAATTGTAACATTTACACGATTTGCTGCACGTTCGATTTCTACTTTAGCAACAGCAGAATCTTTTAAGCGTACATTAATGTACTCACGGATTTTGATGTCTTCATGTAATAATGTAGCGTAATCTTTCTCAGCGAACCAACGAGATTCCCAGTCACGGATAACGCCGACACGAAGACCAATTGGATTAACCTTTTGACCCATCGATTATCCCTCCTTCTTTTCTGATACCACAACTGTGATGTGGCTTGTGCGTTTGTTAATTTGGCTTGCACGACCCATTGCACGTGGACGGAAACGTTTTAACGTTGGACCTTCGTCAACGAAAACTTTTTCTACAACTAGGTTGTTAATGTCCATCTCATAATTGTGCTCTGCATTTGCGATTGCAGATTTTAAAACTTTTTCTACAACTGGAGAAGCAGTTTTTGGTGTGTGGTTAAGGATAGCAATCGCTTCACCCACTTGCTTACCTCGGATTAAGTCTACTACTAAACGAACTTTACGAGGAGCAATACGAACTGTTCTCGCTACTGCTTTAGCTTGCATTGAAGTGCCTCCTCTCATTATCTTCTAGTTTTCTTATCGTCAGCAAGGTGACCTTTGTACGTACGAGTTGGTGCGAATTCACCTAACTTATGGCCAACCATATCCTCAGTGATGTACACAGGTACGTGTTTACGACCATCATATACAGCGATTGTGTGTCCGATGAACTGAGGGAAGATTGTTGAACGGCGAGACCAAGTTTTAACAACTTGTTTTTGCTCAGATGCAACTAATTTTTCCATTTTGCTCATTAAGTGATCATCGACAAATGGTCCTTTTTTTAAGCTACGAGCCATTTTGGTGCCTCCCTTCGTGATTGGCGTACGGTTCTAGAAATGAACCGTACTACAATCCCATTATTTTTTACGACGACGAACGATGAATTTGTCAGACGCTTTGTTTTTCTTACGAGTCTTGAATCCAAGAGTTGGTTTACCCCATGGAGACATTGGAGACTTACGTCCGATTGGAGAACGTCCTTCACCACCACCGTGTGGGTGATCAACCGGGTTCATTACAGAACCACGAACTGTTGGGCGTTTACCTAACCAGCGAGAGCGACCTGCTTTACCGATTTTGATAAGTTCGTGTTGTTCGTTACCTACTTGACCGATTGAAGCGCGACAAGCAGATAATACAAGACGTACTTCACCAGAAGTTAAACGTACAAGTACGTATTTACCTTCTTTACCAAGTACTTGAGCAGATGTACCAGCAGAACGAACTAATTGTCCGCCACGACCAGGCTTAAGCTCGATGTTATGAACAACAGTACCTACTGGAATGTTGATTAATGGTAATGCGTTACCGATTTTAATGTCAGCTTCTGGGCCAGACATAACTTCCATACCTACTTCTAAAGATTTAGGAGCAAGAATGTAACGTTTTTCACCGTCAACGTAGTTAATTAATGCGATATTCGCAGAGCGGTTTGGATCGTATTCGATCGTAGCAACGCGTCCTGGAATTCCATCTTTGTTACGCTTAAAGTCGATGATACGGTATTGACGCTTATGTCCGCCACCTTGATGACGTACAGTGATTTTACCTTGGTTATTACGACCAGCCTTCTTGCTTAAAGGAGCAAGTAATGACTTTTCGGGTCTATCAGTCGTGATTTCAGCGAAATCATTCGTAGTCATATTACGACGACCGTTAGTAGTTGGATTATACTTTTTGATTCCCATCTCAATTTCCCTCCTTCTTTAGTAAGAATTAAACGCCTTGGAAGATTTCGATTTCTTTGCTGTCAGCAGTTAGCTTAACGATTGCTTTACGACGACGGCTAGTAAAACCAGCGTGACGACCAACGCGTTTTGCTTTCGGCTTGTAGTTCATGATGTTCACTTTTTCTACTTTAACACCAAAGATCGCTTCAAGAGCATCTTTAACTTCTGTTTTATTAGATTTAACGTCCACATCGAACGTGTATTTTTTTTCAGCCATCATTTCCATAGAACGTTCAGTGATAACTGGGCGCTTAATGATATCACGAGGATCTCTCATTATGCAAGCACCTCCTCTACTTTTTCCACTGCCGCTTTTGTCATGATTAGCTTATCATGATGAAGCACGTCTAAAACGTTTACGCCATCAGCAGTGATTACTGTTACTCCAGGGATATTGCGAGCAGATAACTCTACAGATTCGTTTGCATCAGCAGTTACGATAAGAGCTTTCTTCTCAACAGTTAATCCTTTAAGTACTGCTAGCATATCTTTTGTTTTTGGTGCATGTAACACTAGGTCTTCAAGAACTACAATGTTGTTCTCAACTACTTTAGTAGCTAATGCAGATTTGATTGCTAAACGACGAACTTTCTTAGGAAGTTTGTACGCATAGCTTCTTGGTGTAGGTCCGAATACCGTACCACCACCACGCCATTGAGGAGAGCGGATAGACCCTTGACGAGCACGTCCAGTTCCTTTTTGACGCCATGGTTTACGACCACCACCGCGAACTTCAGAGCGAGTTTTTACTTTGTGTGTACCTTGACGTAAAGATGCACGTTGCATCATTACAGCTTCGAAAAGTACAGCTTCATTTGGTTCGATACCGAAAATAGCTTCAGCTAATTCGATTTCACCAACCTGTGAACCAGTTTGGTTATATACAGTAACTTTTGGCATTGGAATTCCTCCTTCCTATTGTGAATTATTTGCTAACCTTCACAGCGCCTTGAACAACTACAAGAGATTTCTTAGCACCTGGAACGTTACCTTTTACTAGTAATAAGTTGCGCTCAGTGTCAACTTGAACGATTTCTAAGTTTTGGATAGTAACTTGGTCTCCACCCATACGTCCAGCAAGTTTTTTGCCTTTGAATACACGGTTCGGAGCAACTGGGCCCATTGAACCTGGACGACGGTGATAGCGAGAACCATGAGACATAGGTCCGCGAGATTGTCCGTGGCGTTTGATAACACCTTGGAAACCTTTACCTTTAGAAATTCCTGTTACATCAACGATTTCACCTGTAGCGAATACGTCAACTTTTACCTCTTGACCAACCTCTAATCCGTCCACGTCTGCATCGCGGATTTCGCGAATGAAGCGCTTAGGAGTTGTAGATGCTTTAGCAGTGTGGCCTTGTTCAGGTTTGTTAGTTAACTTTTCACGTTTATCTTCAAATCCTAACTGAATTGCATTGTAGCCATCAGTTTCAGTTGTTTTCTTTTGAAGAACAACGTTTGGATTAGCAGCGATAACTGTTACTGGGATTAACTCACCGTTCTCAGCAAATACTTGAGTCATACCGATCTTTCTTCCTAAGATTCCTTTGGTCATGAGTTACACCTCCTACATTTTTAAGTTATATAAATTATAGTTTGATTTCGATATCTACACCAGATGGTAAGTCTAAACGCATTAATGAATCTACTGTTTGTGGAGTAGGACTCACGATGTCGATTAGACGTTTGTGCGTGCGCATTTCGAATTGCTCACGAGAATCTTTGTACTTATGAACAGCACGAAGAATTGTGTAAACAGTTTTTTCAGTTGGTAATGGGATCGGACCAGAAACTGTTGCCCCAGAACGCTTAGCTGTTTCTACAATTTTCTCAGCTGACTGATCAAGAATACGGTGATCGTAAGCTTTTAAACGGATACGAATTTTTTCTTTTGCCATTATTTTCCCTCCTTCGTTCGCCTATTTCTAAAATAGACCTTCTCCATGGAAATTTCCCCACACCATGCCATGGCAAAGCGGCCGGGTGTGTCAGCAACCTTCCACTTCATCGCAGTCAAAGACCAACATTGTCTATTATACAATGTTATTCGTCTAGATGCAAGCATCTTTTTGTTTGCATCTGCTTTTCTCTACTTTTGCTATTATACATGGCACTTTAAAGAATTTCAAGTTTTCATCTAACAGAATTCATTTTACAGTTTCTGGATTATCTTTTGTTGTTTTTATATTACTATAGAAGAAACTCGTCAAAACAAAAAAACACTCTCTTCTCCCTTATATAAACGCAAACAAAAAACCTAAGGGAAAATCCCTTAGGTTTTTTTATATCAGTTAAGATTACTCAACGATAGTAGCAACTACACCGTAACCTACTGTACGTCCACCTTCACGAATAGAGAATTTAGTTCCCTCTTCGATAGCGATTGGAGCGATAAGTTCGATAGTCATTTCGATGTTGTCACCAGGCATTACCATTTCAGTACCTTCTGGTAATTGGATGATACCAGTTACGTCAGTTGTACGGAAGTAGAACTGAGGACGGTAGTTAGCGAAGAATGGAGTGTGACGTCCACCTTCTTCTTTAGATAATACGAAAACTTCAGCTTTGAATTTAGCGTGAGCTTTTACAGAACCGCTTTTTGCAAGTACTTGTCCACGTTGGATGTCTTCACGAGCAACCCCACGAAGTAAAGCACCGATGTTGTCTCCAGCTTGAGCTTGGTCAAGAAGTTTACGGAACATCTCTACACCAGTTACAGTTGTAGAAGCATTTTCTTCAGCAAGACCGATGATTTCTACTACGTCACCAACTTTAACGATACCGCGCTCAACACGACCAGTAGCAACTGTACCACGACCTGTGATAGAGAATACGTCCTCTACAGGCATTAAGAATGGTTTGTCAGTTTCACGTTCTGGAGTTGGGATGTAAGCATCAACTTCAGCCATTAATTCAATGATTTTTGCTTCCCAATCAGCTTCTCCTTGAAGAGCTTTAAGAGCAGAACCTTTGATTACAGGAATGTCGTCGCCTGGGAATCCGTATTCAGATAATAGGTCGCGAACTTCCATTTCTACTAATTCTAATAATTCTTCGTCATCTACCATGTCGCATTTGTTTAAGAATACAACGATGTAAGGAACACCTACTTGACGAGAAAGAAGGATGTGCTCACGTGTTTGAGGCATTGGGCCATCAGCAGCAGATACTACTAAGATACCGCCGTCCATTTGAGCAGCACCAGTGATCATGTTTTTAACATAGTCAGCGTGACCTGGGCAGTCAACGTGTGCATAGTGACGAGTTTCAGTTTCGTACTCAACGTGTGCAGTTGAGATTGTGATACCGCGCTCTCTTTCTTCTGGAGCAGCATCGATTTGATCGTATCCGCGTGCTTCAGCACCACCAGCTTTTGCAAGAACTGTAGTGATCGCAGCAGTTAATGTAGTTTTACCATGGTCAACGTGGCCGATTGTACCGATGTTAACATGGGGTTTAGAACGTTCGAATTTAGCTTTAGCCATTCTAAATTCCTCCTTAGTTTATATAGGTTATTTTATATTTAGACTAGAAAGTGAAACTTACGTCCCACTTTCTAAGCTTACATAAGTAGTTATACTTGAACAATCGATAAAAATCAATTATTCACCTTTATTTTTTTTGATAATTTCTTCAGAAACAGACTTTGGTACTTCTTCATAGTGGTCAAACACCATAGAGAATGTTCCGCGTCCTTGAGTGTTAGAACGTAATGACGTTGCATAACCGAACATTTCAGAAAGTGGAACCATAGCGCGAACAACTTGTGCGTTACCGCGAGCTTCCATACCTTCTACACGTCCACGACGAGATGTTACGTCACCCATAATGTCACCCATGTACTCTTCAGGAATTACAACTTCAACTTTCATCATTGGCTCAAGAATTACTGGGCTACATTTAGAAACCGCAGCTTTAAGTGCCATAGATGCAGCGATTTTGAACGCCATCTCAGATGAATCGACATCATGGTAAGATCCGTCAACTAATGCAGCTTTAATGTCAACTAGTGGATAACCAGCTAGTACACCATTTTTAAGTGCATCTTCAAGACCTGCTCCAACAGCTGGGATGTATTCACGAGGAACTACACCACCGACGATCTTGTTTTCGAATTCGAATCCTTTACCTTCTTCGTTAGGTTCAAACTCAATCCAAACGTGACCGAATTGTCCACGACCACCAGATTGACGAGCGAACTTACCTTCAACTTTCGCAGCAGCGCGGAAAGTCTCACGGTATGCTACCTGAGGAGCACCAACGTTTGCTTCCACTTTGAATTCACGACGCATACGGTCAACGATGATATCAAGGTGAAGTTCACCCATACCAGCGATGATAGTTTGGCCAGTTTCTTGGTCAGTGTGAGCACGGAATGTTGGATCTTCTTCAGAAAGCTTAGATAATGCTGTACCCATTTTATCTTGGTCAGCTTTAGATTTTGGTTCGATAGCTACAGAGATAACTGGCTCTGGGAATTCCATAGACTCAAGGATAACAAGGCTCTTCTCGTCACAAAGAGTATCACCAGTAGTAGTATCTTTTAAACCTACAGCAGCAGCGATATCACCAGCGTAAACTGTTGAAATCTCTTCACGGCTGTTAGCGTGCATTTGTAGGATACGACCTACACGCTCACGCTTACCTTTAGTTGAGTTTTTCACGTATGATCCAGAGTTTAACACACCAGAGTACACACGGAAGAACGTTAACTTACCAACATAAGGGTCAGTCATGATTTTGAATGCTAAAGCTGCGAATGGTTCTTCATCGCTAGACTTACGTTCTACTTCTTCATCTGTATCCGGTAGAGTACCTTTAATAGCAGGTACATCTAGTGGAGATGGAAGGTAGTCGATAACTGCGTCTAACAGAATTTGAACACCTTTGTTTTTGAATGCAGAACCACAGATTACTGGGAAGAATTCTACAGAAGTTGTAGCCTTACGGATACCAGCTTTAAGCTCTTCTACAGTGATTTCTTCACCTTCTAGGTACTTCATCATCATTTCTTCATCAAGCTCAGCTACCGCTTCAATAAGTTTTCCACGGTATTCTTCAGCTAATTCTTTGTGCTCTTCAGGAATTTCAACACGTTGAATGTCTGTTCCTAAATCGTTACCGTACATGTAAGCACACTCTTCAACAAGGTCAATGATACCATTGAACTCATCTTCAGCACCGATTGGTAACTGAATTGGATGTGCGTTTGCTTGTAAACGATCGTGGATTGTTCCTACAGAGTATAAGAAATCTGCACCGATCTTATCCATTTTGTTAACGAATACGATACGAGGTACGCCGTAAGTAGTAGCCTGACGCCAAACAGTTTCTGTTTGTGGTTCTACACCAGATTGCGCATCAAGTACTGCTACAGCGCCATCAAGTACGCGTAAAGAACGTTCTACTTCTACTGTGAAATCTACGTGTCCTGGAGTATCAATGATGTTTACACGATGACCTTTCCATTGTGCTGTAGTTGCAGCAGAAGTAATTGTGATACCACGCTCTTGCTCTTGCTCCATCCAGTCCATCTGAGATGCACCTTCGTGAGTTTCACCGATTTTATGAATACGTCCTGTGTAGTACAGAATACGCTCAGTTGCTGTTGTTTTACCAGCATCGATGTGAGCCATGATACCAATATTACGAGTGTTTTCTAAAGAGAACTCTCTTGCCATTTGGTGTCTTGCTCCTTCCATATATGGATTGGATTTTTTTATTTTAAGTAGCAAAAAAGCCACTTTATATTGTTACACATGTCAGTATGTCCAGTACTCTCATTATGTAAAACGAGCGCCCGATGAAAGGGAGAGGCATTCTCCCTCTCCACACTTCCATAAGCGACAAATAAAGCGGTTTATGCTTACATTTATTTTACGTTGAATCCTACCAACGGTAATGAGCAAATGCTTTGTTAGCTTCTGCCATTTTATGAGTGTCTTCACGTTTCTTAACAGATGCACCAGCGTTGTTAGCTGCATCTAAGATTTCGTTAGCAAGACGCTCTTCCATAGTTTTTTCACCACGAAGACGAGCGTAGTTTACTAACCAACGAAGACCTAAAGTTGTACGGCGTTCTGGACGAACCTCAACTGGAACTTGGTAGTTAGCACCACCAACACGACGAGCGCGTACTTCAAGAACAGGCATGATGTTCTTAAGAGCTTGCTCGAATACTTCCATTGGCTCTTTACCAGTACGTTCGTTTACGATATCGAACGCATTATAAAGAATTGTTTGAGATTTACCTTTTTTACCGTCAACCATCATTTTGTTGATAAGGCGTGTTACTAGCTTCGAATTGTACATTGGATCTGGTAACACGTCACGTTTCGCAACAGGTCCTTTACGAGGCATATTGAGTTCCTCCTTTCATTTTAAAGTTATTATTTTTTAGCAGGTTTTGGTCTCTTAGTACCATATTTAGAACGTCCTTGCATACGTTTGTCAACACCAGCTGTGTCAAGCGCACCACGAACGATGTGGTAACGTACCCCCGGTAAATCCTTTACACGACCACCGCGAATTAATACTACGCTATGCTCTTGTAGGTTATGACCGATACCTGGGATGTAAGCTGTAACCTCGATACCGTTTGTTAAACGTACACGAGCGTATTTACGTAACGCTGAGTTAGGTTTCTTTGGAGTCATTGTACCAACACGAGTACATACACCACGTTTTTGAGGTGCAGAGATATCAGTTGATTTTTTCTTTAAAGAGTTAAAACCTTTGTTTAACGCAGGTGATTTAGATTTCCATACTTTATCAGTACGACCATTTCTCACTAATTGGTTAATAGTAGGCATTTGATTATCCTCCCTTCGCATGTTTGTATGACCACATATCCAGGTGGTTCATTATTAGTTGAAAACAAAGTTTTTGCAAGGAAGAGCAAATGCTCTCTCCTCACAAAAACAGTTTTAACTTATTATTCCTATTGCTGAAGCTCCCACTTGAATCCCCGAAGCTTTACCAAGCTTACGAACTGATTCAACTTTTGTTATGGGCACGTTATATTGCATTGCAACACGAATGATAGCATGGGTTAACCGCATGTCAGCATCCTCTGCGATGACAACTTCTTTAACTGTACCATTTTTGATTGCCTCCAATGTGCGTTTATGACCAACGACTACATTTTCAGCAGTTGATACTTTTTGATAAGACATATAAATATCCTCCAAAGCATCGTTCAGGAGCAACCTTGATTATAGTAACATTTTGACTCATACAATGTCAACTAAGATTAATTGTTTTTATACAAAATTTATGCCGGAAAATTTTACTGTTCCACATAAACCTCATCGTTTTCTACATTCATGTCATCTTGTGTTGTTTTTACAAGATCCACTTTGCGATAACGATTCATACCTGTTCCAGCAGGAACAAGTTTACCGATAATAACATTTTCTTTTAATCCTAGAAGTTCATCGCGTTTACCCTTAATTGCTGCATCAGTTAAGACACGAGTTGTTTCTTGGAACGATGCTGCAGATAAGAATGAATCTGTTTCAAGTGAAGCTTTTGTAATACCAAGTAGAACAGGTCTAGCTGTTGCTGGTTGCTTACCTTGCAGTAAGACCTTAGCATTCGCATCAGTGAACTGATGGATATCTAGTAATGTTCCTGGTAATACATCTGTTTCACCTGCATCACTTACACGAACTTTACGTAACATTTGACGTACCATTACTTCTACGTGTTTGTCACCAATTTCTACCCCTTGCATACGGTATACTTTTTGAACTTCACGTAATAAGTATTCTTGAACCGCCGTAATGTCCGTTACTTTTAGTAATTCTTTCGGATCAATAGAACCTTCAGTTAACTCTTTACCGTGGCTAATTGGCTGTCCTGGAGTTACTTTCAGACGAGCACCGTAAGGAATAGCATACGTACGAGCTTCAACTTCACCCTGTACAACTACTTCTTGGCGATCTTTAACGTCATTGATCGCTGCGATAACACCGTCGATTTCACTGATAACTGCCTGACCTTTCGGATTACGAGCTTCGAAGATCTCTTGGATACGAGGTAAACCTTGAGTGATATCATCTCCGGCAACCCCACCTGTATGGAATGTACGCATCGTTAACTGTGTACCTGGCTCACCGATAGATTGAGCTGCGATAATACCTACCGCTTCTCCTACTTCTACGTCTGTTCCAGTTGCTAAGTTACGACCGTAACACTTCTTACATACACCGTGGCGAGTGTTACACGTAAACGCTGAACGAATGTTTACAGTTTCAACACCCGAATTTTCAACGATATGAGCGATATCTTCAGTAATTAATTGATTTTCAGCAACTAATACTTCACCTGTTTCAGGATGTTTTACAGTTTTTCTTGCAAAACGTCCAACAAGACGATCATATAATGACTCGATAACTTCATTACCCTCTTTAATCGCACCGATTAATAAACCGCGATCTGTTCCACAATCATCTTCACGAACGATTACATCTTGTGCAACGTCAACAAGACGACGTGTTAAGTAACCAGAATCGGCAGTTTTAAGTGCTGTATCAGCAAGACCTTTACGCGCACCGTGCGTAGAGATGAAGTACTCAAGTACTGTTAAACCTTCACGGAAACTCGATTTGATTGGAAGTTCGATGATACGACCAGATGGATTGGCCATAAGACCACGCATACCAGCAAGCTGAGTAAAGTTAGATGCGTTACCACGGGCACCTGAGTCACTCATCATGAAGATTGGGTTGCGTTTATTCAAGGATTTCATCAGTTTTCCTTGGATAACATCTTTTGCATTACTCCAAATAGAGATAACGCGATCGTAACGTTCTTCTTCCGTGATTAAACCGCGACGGAATTGTTTAATTACATTATCTACTTTTGCTTGTGCTTCGTGGAGAATTTCATCTTTTTCGCCTAATACAAGAATGTCAGATACCCCAACTGTAATACCAGCTTTTGTAGAGTACTTGAATCCTAAGTTTTTCATACGGTCAAGCATGCGAGACGTTTCTGTAATTTGGAAACGTTTGAATACTTCCGCAATGATGTTACCAAGGATTTTCTTGCTAAATGGCGCCACTTCTTCGCGACTAGCAATAATTTCTTTAATGTTCGCACCTTTTTCAACGAAATATTTCGCTGGTGTTTCTTTTTCAAGGTTTGAATTTGTTGGTTCATTAATATAAGGGAACGACTCTGGTAAGATTTCGTTAAATATTAATTTACCAACTGTTGTTAATAGAAGCATACTCTTTTGCTCTTCAGTAAATGTTGCGTTGTTTACTGCACTTGCAGCTACTGCAACACGTGTATGAAGATGAACATATCCATTTTGATATGCAAGCAATGCTTCGTTTGCATCTTTGAAGACCATACCTTCACCGATTGCACCTTCACGCTCAAGTGTTAAGTAATAGTTACCTAATACCATATCCTGAGATGGAGTAACAACTGGTTTACCGTCTTTCGGGTTCAAGATGTTTTGTGCCGCTAACATAAGAAGACGAGCTTCAGCTTGAGCTTCTGATGATAAAGGTACGTGAACGGCCATTTGGTCACCGTCAAAGTCCGCGTTGTATGCAGTACATACAAGTGGGTGAAGACGGATTGCGCGACCTTCTACTAATGTAGGTTCAAACGCCTGGATACCAAGACGGTGAAGTGTTGGTGCGCGGTTTAGAAGTACTGGATGTTCTTTAATCACAGACTCTAAAACGTCCCAAACTTCAGGTTGTACACGCTCGATTTTACGTTTCGCACTCTTAATGTTATGTGCTAATCCTTTTTCAACTAACTCTTTCATTACGAAAGGTTTGAACAGTTCAAGCGCCATTTCTTTTGGTAATCCACATTGATACATCTTTAAGTTCGGTCCTACAACGATTACAGAACGACCAGAGTAGTCAACACGTTTACCTAATAAGTTTTGACGGAAACGTCCTTGTTTACCTTTAAGCATGTGAGATAGTGATTTTAATGGACGGTTACCTGGTCCAGTAACTGGACGGCCACGACGACCATTATCGATTAATGCGTCTACAGCTTCTTGTAACATACGTTTTTCGTTTTGAACGATGATGCTTGGTGCACCTAAGTCCAATAGACGTTTTAAACGATTGTTACGGTTAATTACACGACGGTATAAGTCGTTTAAGTCAGAAGTAGCAAAACGTCCACCGTCTAACTGTACCATTGGGCGTAGTTCTGGTGGAATTACTGGTAGAACATCTAAGATCATCCAAGACGGTTCATTTCCAGAGTTACGGAATGCTTCTAATACTTCTAGACGTTTAATAGCACGAGTACGGCGTTGTCCTTGTGCTGTTTTTAATTCTTCTTTTAAGAAGTCTACTTCTTTATCTAAATCGATGTCTTGTAGTAGCTTTTTAATTGCTTCTGCACCCATAGCAGCTTGGAATGTGCTACCATATCGATCACGATATGCACGGTATTCTTTTTCAGAAAGTAATTGCTTCTTATCAAGTGGTGTATCTCCACTTTCTGTTACAACATAAGAAGCGAAATAAATTACTTCTTCAAGCGCGCGAGGGGACATGTCTAAGACAAGTCCCATGCGGCTCGGGATACCTTTGAAATACCAAATATGAGATACAGGAGCAGCTAATTCGATATGACCCATACGTTCACGACGTACTTTTGCACGCGTTACTTCAACGCCACATCGATCACAAACTACACCTTTATAACGTACACGTTTGTATTTTCCGCAATGACATTCCCAGTCCTTTTGTGGTCCGAAAATACGCTCACAGAACAAGCCATCTTTTTCAGGCTTTAACGTACGATAGTTAATAGTTTCTGGTTTCTTAACTTCACCGTATGACCAAGAACGAATCTTGTCAGGTGAAGCAAGTCCAATCTTCATATATTCAAAGTTATTTACATCTATCAAGGGGCCTACCTCCCTTTTAGTCTACAGGTTATCCCAATTATTCCTTAGTTGTCTCAACTTCGACATTCAATTTATCTGCTGATTGATGATCATCGTCATCTTCTGTATCACGCATTTCAATTTCTGTATCGTCGCTAGACATCATTTTAACGTCCATACCTAAACTTTGCAGCTCTTTAATCAATACTTTGAATGATTCAGGAACGCCTGGTTCTGGAACATTTTCGCCTTTAACAATTGCTTCATAAGTCTTAACACGTCCAACAACATCATCAGACTTCACTGTTAAGATTTCTTGAAGAGTATAAGCAGCACCGTAAGCTTCAAGTGCCCAAACCTCCATCTCACCGAAACGCTGTCCACCGAACTGAGCTTTACCTCCAAGAGGTTGCTGCGTTACAAGTGAGTATGGTCCAGTAGAACGAGCATGAAGTTTATCGTCAACCATGTGCGCAAGTTTGATCATATACATGACACCAACAGATACGCGGTTATCGAATGGTTCACCAGTACGTCCGTCATACAGGATTGTTTTCGCGTCATTTGCCATACCAGCTTCTTCAATTGTGCCCCAAACATCTTCCTCACGAGCACCATCGAATACTGGTGTTGCAATGTGAATGCCAAGGTATCTTGCTGCCATACCAAGATGAAGCTCTAATACCTGACCGATATTCATACGAGATGGTACCCCTAATGGGTTTAACATGATATCGATTGGCGTACCGTCTGGTAAGTAAGGCATATCTTCTTCTGGTAAAATACGAGAAATAACACCTTTGTTACCGTGACGTCCGGCCATCTTGTCACCTTCAGAAATTTTACGTTTTTGAACGATATATGCACGTACAAGTTGATTCACGCCTGGTGGCAATTCATCGCCATCTTCACGGTTGAATACTTTTACGTCTAAGATAATACCGCCACCACCGTGTGGTACACGTAGTGATGTATCACGTACTTCACGCGCTTTTTCTCCAAAGATAGCATGTAATAGACGTTCTTCAGCTGTTAATTCTGTTACACCTTTAGGTGTTACTTTACCAACAAGTAAATCTCCATCTTTTACTTCAGCACCAACGCGAATGATACCGCGCTCGTCAAGGTTACGTAATGCGTCTTCCCCAACGTTTGGAATGTCACGTGTAATTTCTTCTGGTCCAAGCTTCGTATCACGAGCTTCTGATTCATATTCTTCAATATGAATAGAAGTGTACACATCATCTTTTACAAGGCGCTCACTCATGATGATCGCATCCTCGTAGTTATAACCGTCCCAAGTCATGAAGCCAACAAGCACGTTACGTCCAAGTGCTAGTTCACCTAATTCCATAGAAGGACCATCCGCAAGGATTTCACCTTTTACAACTTCATTTCCAACACTTACGATTGGACGTTGGTTGTAACAAGTTCCTTGGTTAGAACGAATGAATTTTTGCATTTTGTAGCGATCTAAGTCGCCTTTTACTGTTTGACCGTCAACTTCTACATAGCGACGTACCCAAACTTCACGTGCTTCTACGCGCTCAACAACACCAGGATGTTTACAGATTACTGCAGCACCTGAGTCTTTTGCTGATACGTACTCCATACCTGTACCTACAATCGGAGATTCCGGATTCATTAACGGAACCGCCTGACGTTGCATGTTCGCTCCCATAAGTGCGCGGTTAGAGTCATCGTTTTCTAAGAACGGAATACAAGCTGTCGCTGCCGACACTACTTGTTTTGGAGATACATCCATGTAGTCGATGCGTTCTCTATTTGTGACAATGTTTTCACCACGGAAACGAGCTACGATATCTTCACTTAGGAATTCACCTTCGTCAGATAATTTCATATTCGCTTGGGCTACAACATAATTATCTTCTTCATCTGCTGTTAAGTAATCAACATGCCCTGTTACAAGACCAGTTTCTGGGTCAACACGACGGTATGGTGTTTCAATGAAACCAAACTCATTTACTTTCGCGAACGAAGATAATGAGTTAATCAAACCGATGTTTGGTCCCTCTGGTGTTTCAATCGGACACATACGACCGTAGTGAGAGTAATGAACGTCACGCACTTCAAAGCCTGCGCGCTCACGCGTTAAACCACCAGGTCCTAATGCAGATAGTCTTCGTTTGTGAGTTAACTCTGCTAATGGGTTTGTTTGGTCCATAAACTGAGATAACTGAGAACTTCCGAAGAACTCTTTAATAGATGCAATAACAGGACGAATATTAATTAGTGCCTGTGGTGTAATCGCATTTGTATCTTGGATCGACATTCTCTCACGAACAACACGTTCCATACGAGAAAGACCGATACGGAATTGATTTTGTAATAGTTCTCCAACAGAACGCAGACGACGGTTTCCTAAATGGTCAATATCATCTGTATCCCCTACTTTGTATAGTAGGTTGAAGAAGTAACTGATAGAAGCAAGGATATCACCTGGTGTGATGTGTTTCACATCACGAGTAATGTTTGCATTACCAATTACATTAATTACGCGTTCGCCTTCCGACTCAGGAGCATAAATCTTAATAGATTGCAGCTCAACATCGCCTTCTACCACTCCACCCATTGGTTTCGCTGTTTTGAATCCAATGTTTTTCTCTAAGTAAGGTAAAATGCGATCAAGTGTACGACGATCTAAGATTGTTCCTTCTGCCGCTAAAATTTCACCAGTTTCTGGATCCACTAATGTTTCAGCTAAACGTTGATTAAACAATCTGTTTTTAATGTGTAACTTCTTGTTGATCTTATAGCGACCTACATTTGCTAAATCATAGCGCTTTGGATCGAAGAAACGAGACACAAGTAAGCTCTTAGCATTTTCTACTGTTGGTGGTTCACCAGGACGTAGACGCTCATAAATTTCAAGCAATGCTTTTTCTGTGCTATCTGTGTTGTCTTTTTCTAATGTGTTGCTTAAGTATTCGTTATCACCTAAAAGCTCGGTGATTTCTTGATCAGAGCCAAACCCTAATGCGCGTAACAAAACAGTTACAGGAAGTTTACGCGTACGGTCAATACGCACATATACAACATCCTTAGCATCTGTCTCATACTCTAACCAAGCTCCGCGGTTTGGAATTACAGTAGCAGTAAAACCACGTTTTCCGTTTTTATCCACTTTGCCACTATAGTATACGCTTGGAGAGCGAACTAACTGGGAAACGATAACACGTTCTGCACCGTTAATTACGAATGTTCCAGTCTCTGTCATGAGTGGGAAATCTCCCATGAACACATCTTGTTCTTTTACTTCACCAGTTTCCTTGTTGATTAGACGCACTTTTACACGAAGTGGTGCTGCATACGTCACATCACGCTCTTTGCATTCGTCTACAGAGTATTTAGGTTCACCTAAGCTGTAGTCGATAAATTCAAGCGATAGATTTCCCGTAAAGTCTTCAATCGGAGAAATGTCTTGGAACATTTCTCGCAAACCCTCATCAAGAAACCACTGATAAGAAGAGGTTTGAATTTCGATAAGATTTGGTAACTCTAATACTTCACTAATACGGGCATAACTTCTTCGTTGGCGGTGGCGTCCGTATTGAACTAGTTGACCTGTCAACTGCTTCACCCCTCAAATCATGAGTATTATAAATGCACAAAAAAATTTGTGCAAAATCACAAATAAATACAACTACTGCTATTAGCGTAGTCTCTTTCTCTTAAAGATAAATACGTTGAGTCTTTCTACCTGCTCAAAAAAGAAAAATGGCTTCTATAAGAAAACCATCATTCTGTTTCATAATCTGCTGATTTTACTATCTTTTCCAAGAGAAACAAAAATATACATCTTTCTCAACGCAGAAAATCATATATTGGCATTGTATAATGTTAACATAGCCAAAAATAACCGTCAACGTTTTTTTGATTTTATGATATAATATCCTTTTTTCTTTTCTACAACCTCAACTTCAGAAAATACTTCTTCTAGTTTTTTTAGCGCAGACGGTGCACCTTGTTTCTTTTGAATAACAATCCAAAGCTCTCCATCTGGAACTAAATACTCCACAGCTTTTTCTAAAATCTCATGTACGATATCTTTACCCGCACGAATTGGAGGGTTAGATAGAATAGCAGCATACTTACCATCTACATTTTCATAGACGCTACTTTGAAAAATACGTATATTCTCGATTTTGTTATTAGCGGCGTTTTCTTTCGCAAGCCCAAGTGCCCTCTCGTTCACATCCACCATGTGAACTTCACGACCTTGAAACTCTTTCGCTAACGACAAACCAATAGGACCGTATCCGCAACCTACGTCTAATATATCACCTTTAATATCTGGCATTTGAAACGCTTCAATTAAAAGACGGGAACCAAAGTCCACTTCGTTTTTCGAGAACACCCCATGGTCAGATAAGAAAGTGAATCGAGATCCACGAAGGGCAAACTCCCATCGCTTACGATCACTTTTACTAGAAGGGTCGTTAGAAAAATAATGGTCTGCCATATGGCCACCTCTTTTCTTTACAGTTAAAAAAAAAGCTCGCATGAGAGCGAGCTTTTTTTAAAGCATCAAAAGTTAATTACTTAACTTCTACAGCAGCGCCAACTTCTTCAAGTTTAGCTTTGATTTCTTCAGCTTCTTCTTTAGCAGCAGCTTCTTTAATTACTTTTGGAGTGTTGTCAACTAATTCTTTAGCTTCTTTTAAGCCAAGACCAGTGATTTCACGAACAACTTTGATAACTTTGATTTTTTGTGCACCAGCGCTAGTTAGTTCCACATCAAATTCAGTTTTCTCAGCAGCAGCTTCTCCAGCGCCACCAGCAACAGCTACAGGAGCAGCAGCAGTTACGCCGAATTCTTCCTCGATAGCTTTTACTAAGTCGTTAAGTTCTAATACAGTCATAGATTTAACTGCTTCAATGATTTGTTCTTTAGTCATTGTAAATATCCTCCCTTAAATAGGTTTGTATTGTTTTATCGATAATACGTAATTATCTTTTAAAAAATTAAGCGCCTTGCTCTTCCTTTTGGTCTGCAACTGCTTTAGTAGCAAGTGCAAGGTTACGGATTGGAGCTTGAAGAACGCTAAGAAGCATAGAAAGTAAGCCTTCACGTGATGGAAGAGTAGCGATTGCTTTAACCTCATCAAGTGTTACAAGTTTACCTTCGATTACGCCCGCTTTAATTTCTAAAGCTTCATGATCTTTAGCGAAGTCGTTTAATACTTTCGCAGGAGCAACTACATCCTCGTTACTGAACGCGATTGCGTTTGGTCCTGTTAAGAATTCATTTAACTCAGCCATTTCAGCAGATTCTGCAGCACGACGAGTTAGAGAGTTTTTGTAAACTTTGAACTCAACGCCAGCTTCACGTAATTGCTTACGTAATTCTGTTGCTTCAGAAACTGTTAAACCACGGTAGTCAACAACGATTGTAGATTTACTAGCGCGAAGTTTGTCCGCGATTTCAGTTACAACTTGTTGTTTAGTTTCGATTACTTTGCTCATGTTATTACACCTCCTGTAGATTATATAGAAGATGTACCGAAAGTGCACTAAAAACCTCCATGCCCAACTTGTAGACATGGAGGCATATAGTCACAGAAAAAAGATTCCGCTTCGTATATTAACACCTAGGTAGGAAATTAAGTCTATTGACACCTACTGTCTACGGTACACTAATTAAATTCACAACATAAATGATTATATTAAAACTTCTTTATGAAGTCAACTTCCAAAATTTACGCTAATGTAGAAACGTCTACACGTACGCCAGGTCCCATTGTAGAAGCAACTGTTACGTTCTTCATGTAAGTACCTTTTGCAGCAGCTGGCTTAACTTTTTGTAAAGTGTCAGCAATTGTTTTGAAGTTTTCTACTAATTTAGCATCTTCGAAAGATACTTTACCGATTGGAACGTGGATGTTACCAGCTTTATCAACGCGGTATTCAACTTTACCAGCTTTGATTTCGTTAACAGCTTTAGTTACATCGAAAGTAACTGTTCCAGTTTTAGGGTTTGGCATTAAACCTTTAGGTCCTAATACGCGACCAAGTTTACCAACTTCACCCATCATGTCAGGAGTTGCTACTACTACATCGAAATCGAACCAACCTTGTTGGATTTTACCGATGTAATCAGTATCGCCTACGAAGTCAGCTCCAGCAGCTTCAGCTTCTTTAGCTTTTTCACCTTTAGCAAATACTAATACACGTTGTACTTTACCAGTACCGTGTGGAAGAACAACTGCACCACGGATTTGTTGGTCAGCTTTCTTAGGGTCAACACCTAAACGGAATGCAGCTTCTACAGTTGCATCAAATTTAGCTGTGTTTGTTTTCTTTACTAATTCTACTGCTTCTGTTGCAGAGTAAGCAGCTGCACGATCAACAAGCTTTGCAGCTTCTACGTACTTTTTACCTCTTTTAGCCATTTTTATTTCCTCCTCGAATGTGGTTTTAGCGGAATAACCTCCCACGTTTACGCCTGTTTTCAGGTATAACCTGAGGATGAGCGCCATCCATTTATTTAAAAACGATAATCATTTACGATAATAAAGGTTGCGAATTGGAATTCCAGACCCGCAACCTTTTTTTAAAAACAAATCGAATTAGTCTTCGATAACGATGCCCATACTGCGTGCAGTACCTTCAACCATACGCATTGCAGCTTCTACGCTAGCAGCGTTTAGGTCAGGCATTTTAGTTTCAGCGATTTCGCGTACTTTATCACGCTTAACAGTTGCCACTTTATTACGGTTTGGTTCACCAGAACCAGACTCAATACCAGCTACTTTCTTAAGAAGAACAGCAGCAGGAGGAGTTTTAGTAATGAAAGTGAATGAACGGTCCTCAAATACCGTAATTTCAACAGGGATGATAAGACCAGCTTGATCTGCTGTACGAGCGTTAAACTCTTTACAGAAGCCCATGATGTTAACACCTGCTTGTCCTAATGCTGGACCAACTGGTGGAGCTGGGTTAGCTTTACCTGCAGGAATTTGAAGCTTTACCATTTTAATTACCTTTTTAGCCACGAGACACACCTCCTTAAGTCCGTGATGTGGTCAATTGGACAGTGATTTGCCCTCCCACGTCATATTTTATCTGTAAGGATAAAATCTTTCAAAAAACGTCTCCGATAACGAAGACGTACTGACTTAAAAGATATTATCACTTTTTACAATTCATTTCAAGTTTCATTTTATAATTTTTCAATTTGATGGAAGTCAAGTTCAACTGGAGTCTCGCGACCAAACATATCCACAAGCACGCTAACCTTTTTCTTCTCCACATCAATTTCTTCAATAGCACCTGTATAATCTGCGAATGGCCCCTCATTTACACGTACTGTCTCATGAAGTTCAAAGTCGAAATCAACCACTTCGTTGTCCATTCCCATATGTTTCATAATGGTAACAACTTCCTCTTCTAATAGAGGTGATGGTTTAGATCCAGAACCAGAAGAACCAACGAACCCAGTTACACCCGGCGTGTTACGTACAACATACCAAGAGTCATCAGTCATGATTAATTCTACTAATACATAACCTGGGAACACTTTTCTTTTCATTAATTTTTCTTTTCCGTTTTTCATTTCTACTTCTACTTCTTCCGGGACAACAACACGGAAAATTTTATCTTGCATACCCATTGATTCTACACGTTTCTCTAGGTTTGCTTTTACTTTATTTTCATATCCAGAATAAGTATGGACAACATACCAACTTTTTTCCATTCATTTAGGACGAGCGTCCTTCCCTCCCTGACGTACATTTTTTTGCGCAAATGAAAAAACCCGTTCACCGGGCTTTTACACAGTTCTTATAAATAACATTATATCATGGATAAGTGCTTCTTATTCAAGAATTAACCAAGAATTAACCGAATTAAAGAAGAAATGCCCATATCAACTACTGCGAAGAAAATCGCAAAGAACACAACTGTAGCAACAACAGTCGCTGTTGAGCGGAGTAATTCATCTTTTTTAGGCCAACTTACTTTTTTCATTTCGCGACCTACATCGCCGAAAAAGTTCGTTAAACGCATCTGCGGGACCTCCAGTGTATTATTTCAATTATTTATTTTGTTTCCTTGTGAACTGTATGCTGATTGCATGTTTTACAAAACTTTTTTATTTCAAGTCGCTCTATTGAGCTCGTATCTTTCATAGTAGAGTAGTTTCGATTTTTACACTCTTCACATGAGAGTACAACTTTTTTCCTCATTAGTTACACCAACCTTGTAACATTATGTCCCTAAAAATGTATCATACAATAAAAGATAATGTCAATGACATGCATTTTGTACTCTCTACAAAAGAAAACAGGTGATTTATTTTACACCTGCAGCACTTGTTACTTCTTATGAATTTAAAGTTGTACTTTCTCTCATTTCCATATATCGTTCCAATTTCCTCTTTACTCTTTGTAAAGCGTTATCAATAGATTTCACATGCCTGTTTAACTGTTCTGAAATCTCTTGATAAGAACGACCATCTAAATATAAAGAAAGCACTTTTCTTTCTAAATCGCTTAATAATTCAGATATTTTTGATTCTATGTCTGTATATTCTTCCTGGCTAATGATCATCTCTTCAGGATCAGTCACCTTCGCTTCAGAAATAACATCCAATAACGTTCGATCAGATTCCTCATCGTAAATCGGCTTATCTAAAGACACATACGAATTTAAAGGAATATGTTTTTGTCTTGTTGCCGTTTTAATAGCGGTAATAATTTGTCGAGTGATACATAGTTCAGCAAATGCTTTGAATGAAGACAGCTTGTCCTCTTTATAATCACGAATTGCTTTAAACAACCCTATCATACCTTCTTGAACAATGTCTTCTCGATCGGCACCCACTAAAAAGTAAGATCTTGATTTCGCACGAACAAAGTTCTTATACTTGTGAATTAAATATTCTAGAGCGTCAGTATTACCTTTTCGAACTAACTCAACGATTGCCTCATCCTCTAAATCACGAAATGTAACGTCGCCTATACTTACGAAGCCTGCTTCCACCTTGATCCCTCCGACCGCTATTTATTTAGCAATATTATACAGTAAAAAGATAAAGAGCGTCAATGCTTCAACGCTCTCCTCTTCTTAATTTTTCTAATTTTTCTGTAATATCCTTACTAAATATCTTTCGCATGGCGGGCTGCTGTTCTTTCGCGTCTTTTGTACGCCTTCTTACTTGTTGTTCCATTGCTTGTACTTCCAACTCTAATTCACGCGCAGATTTTCGAAGGGCACCTTGCGCAAATATAACCCATTGTTCTGTATAATCAGAAGTCGCAACATATATTTGTGTATTTATATTTCTAAGCTCTATCGCAAGTTGCTCTATCTTTTCGTCTGCAGTTTGATTCTTTCGTGTGAATATTACTTCTACACGAGATTGTTTCATCTTTTTTTCAATACCATGGACTGTATAGGCATCAAAGACTATCATCACTTTTGTGCCTGTATAACCTTGATAATCCGCCATCTTATCAATAAGCGCATCTCTTGATGATTGTAAATCTACATCCCGCAGTTTCTTCAAATCTCCCCAAGCTCCGATAATGTTGTAGCCGTCAACGATTAAAATATCGTTCATTTTTTATTTACCAATTTCGTGACGTTTACGATATACCTCATACATTAACAAACTTGCGGCTACTGAAGCATTTAAGGATGTAACTTTACCAACCATCGGTAGAGTGATTAAGAAATCACACTTTTCACCAATAATACGACTCATACCTTTTCCTTCACTACCAATTACTAATCCAATCGGCATTGTACCATCTAAATTACGGTAATCCGTTTTCCCTTTGGCATCTGTACCAGCAATCCAAAGTCCACGCTCTTTTAATTCATCAATTGTACGAGATAAGTTTGTTACGCGCGCAACAGGAATGTATTCAATCGCTCCTGTTGATGCTTTCGCAACTGATGCGGTAAGTCCCACAGCTCTTCTCTTCGGAATAATAATTCCATGAGCTCCTGTTGCATCAGCAGTACGCATAATAGAACCTAGGTTATGCGGATCTTCAATCTCATCTAAAATCAAGAAGAACGGATCTTCATTACGTTTTTCTGCCACTTTGAATAAATCTTCTAACTCTGCATACTGATATGCAGCTACTTGAGCAATTACACCTTGATGATTACCCTCAACTAATTGATCTAACTTTTTCTTTGGTGCATGTTGTAAAATAATCTTATTTTCTTTCGCTAACGCTAGTACAATTTGTACTTGTCCTTTGGCAGCACCTTCTGCGATCCAAATTTTATTAATATCTCTCCCTGATCTTAACGCTTCAATTACAGGGTTACGTCCGATAATATATTCACTAGTCATGATGATGTGCCCCCTTCCTTTTCTTCTAAAACTGCAATTGCCTTATATACAATTTCATCTAATCTTTCACGATTATTTAATAAATGATGATAACCAATTAGTGCTTCAAAGGCTGTACTATGTCGATATGTTTGTACATCCGTATTTTTCGGAACTGTACCTGAATTTGCATTACGCCCTCTTCTTAATACCGCCTCTTCTTCCTCTGTCAAAAATGCCGTCTCTAATAAATGATAAACAACTTTCGCCTGTGCTTTTGCTGAAACAAAGCTCGTCCCTAAGCGATGTAATTGATTAGGGCGAACTTTTCCTTTTTGAAGGAGGTGATAGCGGATATATTGTTCATATACCGCATCACCCATATACGCTAACGCCAAGCTGTTTAATTGCTTTGCATCAATCATCCTTATCCTCTTTTCCATCTTGTACCTTGAGCGGTATCTTCTAAAATAATATTACGTTCTTTTAAATCGTCACGAATTTGATCAGACAATGCGAAATCGCGATTTTTACGAGCTTCAATGCGCTTTTGGATAAGCTCTTCAATTTCTTCATCCAGTAATTCTTCTTTTGATAATTCTAATCCTAAAATATCAAATAACGTTTCCAGTTGTTTTACGTATGCTTCAATCACAACTTTAGATGTATGTTCTTCAAGTAAATATTGATTTGCATGATTTGCTACGTTGTATAATTCGGTAATTGCATTTGCAGTGTTAAAATCATCATTCATTGCCTCTTCAAATGCAGTCTGGAATTTCTCTATTTCAGCTAACCATTTCTCATTATGGTCCGTTAAATCCGTACTACTCTCCATACGATGCTTTAAGTTTCCATAAGCTGTTTTAATTCTTTCCAGTCCATTATTCGTACTTTGTAATAACTCTTCACTAAAGTTAATCGGGTGACGATAGTGTACTGATAACATAAAGAATCTAATTAACTGCGGGTCGTATTGCTTAATAATATCGTGAACTAAAATAAAGTTACCCAGCGATTTAGACATCTTCTCATTGTTAATATTAATATATCCATTATGCATCCAGTAACGTGCAAACGTTTTTCCAGTCAATGCCTCTGACTGCGCAATTTCATTTTCATGATGCGGGAACGCCAAGTCTTGCCCACCAGCATGAATGTCAATTGTATCCCCTAAGTACTTACGCGCCATTGCTGAGCATTCAATATGCCATCCTGGACGTCCTTGCCCCCAAGGGCTTTCCCAGAAGATTTCTCCTTCTTTCGCAGCTTTCCATAAAGCAAAATCAAGAGGGTCTTGTTTCTTTTCCCCTACCTCAATACGAGCACCGTGACGTAAATCTGCGATTGGTTGATGTGATAATTTACCGTAACCTTCGAATTCCTTCGTCTTAAAGTACACATCACCCTCTGATTCATATGCATACCCTTTATTCACAAGTTCTTGAATAAATTCAATAATGATATCCATATTTTCTGTTACACGAGGATGAACTGTTGCGTGTTTGCAACCTAGTGCTGTTACATCTTCAAAGTACGCTTCAACAAAACGATCAGCAATCGTTGGTACATCTTCACCTAATTCATTTGCCGCTTTAATTAATTTATCATCTACGTCCGTAAAGTTAGATACATATTGCACATCGTATCCTTTGTATTCTAAATAACGACGCACTGTATCGAATACCATAGGAGGTCTTGCATTCCCAATATGAATGTAGTTATAAACTGTAGGTCCGCATACATACATCTTTACCTTATTTTCTTCTAATGGAACAAACTCTTCTTTTTGACGTGTTAACGTATTATAAATGTGAATAGTCATTTTTATCCTTCCTTTCTACCTTTAATTCCAATTGTTTCTTCAATTTATCAAGTTCTACTTCCATAGCCTTTAATTTATCAAAAATCGGATCTGGAAGGTCAGAGTGATTTAATTCTTGACCAATCTTTACTCCATTTTGAATAACGACACGGCCAGGTATACCTACAACTGTAGAATGTGCAGGAACTTCTTTTAATACGACAGACCCTGCTCCGATTTTAGAATTCTCTCCCACAGTAATAGACCCAAGAACTTTAGCACCCGTCGCAATTAATACATTATCCTGAATTGTTGGGTGCCTCTTCCCTTTTTCTTTTCCTGTACCACCTAATGTAACCCCTTGATAAATCGTTACATTATCACCAATTTCACAAGTTTCTCCAATTACAACTCCCATTCCATGATCTATAAAAAAGCGTCGACCAATAGTTGCTCCTGGATGGATCTCAATGCCAGTAAAAAAGCGGCTCACTTGTGAAACAAAACGTGCAAGAAAGAAAAAATTTCTTTTATAAAAAGCATGTGCAATTCGATGGGCCCAAACTGCATGTAATCCAGAGTAAGTTAAAATGACTTCGAAATAACCTCTTGCCGCTGGATCCTGTTCAAAAACGACTTCAATATCTTCCCGAAGCCTCTTAAACATCGGTGTTCCCTCCCCTTTATGGGCTGCTTTTTTGTCGAACGAACTCCCCTAACTCATCACTTCTCCCCTAATTCTTTATATAAGGAGATAAATTCTATATTCATACCTATTTACACGGTATAAAAAAAAGGCGTCTCTGTCATATTGACAGAGACGCCTTTTAAGCGCGGTTCCACTCTGTTTAGGCTTAAAAAAGCCTCAAACTCATCCATGATAACGGTGTACACCGCTTCTGCTTACTTTGCGGCCTAAGACATCCCACGAAGCAATTCGCTGTTCAGCAGAAGACTCGAAGGGGCATTTCAAAAATCCGCTTATAAACCACTCCCAGCCTAAAGGTGGTTCTCTCTGTAAAAAGCCTGATTTTCTACTTCTCCTTCTCGTCGCTTTTCCTTATTAGGTTTTAGGTATACTTATTATATTTCTAAACCTAGAAAATGTTAACCAATTACTTTTTGAAGACGATTTAAAACTTTTTCTTTTCCAAGAAGTGCAATAGCATTCGGAAGCTCTGGACCATGCGTTTGTCCTGTAGTTGCAACACGGATTGGCATAAATAAATTTTTACCTTTATGTCCTGTTTCCTTTTGAACTGCTTTAATCGCTGCCTTAATTGCTGCTGGCTCCATTGCTTCTAGAGCTTCTATTTGACCAGCAAATGCACGAAGTACTTCAGGTACTTGTTCACCATTTAATACTTCTTGTCCTTCTTCTTCATAATCAACATGATCTTTAAAGAACATTTCAGAAAGCTCTACAATTTCAGCTCCAAAACTCATTTGTTCATGGTATAAAGCAATTACATCACGAATCCAAGCTTGGTCTTGTTCGCTTAAAGTTTCTCCCACACGTCCAGCTTTCACTAAATGCGGTAAGCTTAACTCTACAACCGTATCTAAATCTTGCTTTTTCATATACTGGTTGTTCATCCATTTTAGTTTTTGAGAATCAAATAATGCAGGTGATTTTGATAAACGAGCTGCATCGAACATTTTGATAAACTCATCTTTAGAGAAGATTTCTTCTTCTCCTACCGGAGACCAACCTAGTAGTGCAATAAAGTTAAAGATTGCTTCTGGAAGATACCCAAGCTCTTTATATTGCTCAATAAATTGAATAATAGATTCATCACGCTTACTTAACTTTTTACGACTTTCATTAACAATTAGAGTCATATGACCGAATTGTGGAATATCCCAGCCGAAAGCTTCATAAATCATCATTTGTTTCGGTGTATTTGAAATATGATCATCACCACGAAGTACATGTGTAATTTCCATTAGATGATCATCTACTGCTACTGCAAAGTTATAAGTTGGAATTCCATCTTTTTTCACAATAACAAAATCACCGAAATCATTTGAATGGAACGCAACTTCATCTTTTACAATATCTTTGAATGTGTAGTCACGATCAGCTGGTACACGGAAACGAATACTTGGAATACGTCCCTCAGCTTCAAATTCTTTCACTTGTTCTTCAGTTAATTCACGGTGGTTACCTGCGTAACGAGGTGTTTCACCGCGAGCGATTTGTCCTTCACGCTCTGCTTCTAGCTCTTCTTCTGTCATATAACATTTATAAGCTAGACCACGCTCTAATAAATCTTCATATAATTTTTTATAAATATCTAAACGCTCTGTTTGGCGATATGGTCCAAATTCACCACCAACATCAACACCTTCATCCCAGTCCATACCGAGCCATTTCAAGTATTTTAATTGGCTTTCTTCTCCACCAGCCACGTTACGTTTTACATCAGTATCTTCAATACGAATAATAAATTTGCCATCTAAATGACGAGCAAATAAATAATTAAATAATGCCGTACGCGCATTTCCGATATGTAAGTGTCCTGTTGGACTTGGCGCGTAGCGCACTCTCACTTGCTTTTCCATAATTGGTACACCTTCCATTCTTAATGTCAACACATTCTATAATTGTACACCAAAAAAATGTGATTATCCATCTTACGAATTAAAAACCATTATTTTTTCTGTAATAAAACAACCGCTTGAGAAGCAATCCCTTCTTCTCTACCTGTAAATCCTAATTTTTCTGTTGTTGTTGCCTTTACATTAATGTTATTGATAGACGTTTCTAACAGTTCACTAATGCGCTTACGCATGCTCTCAATATGTGGTGCCATTTTTGGTTTTTGAGCAATAATTGTACAATCTAAATTTCCTAACTCGTAACCTTGTTCACGCACAAATTCCCAAACTTTTTGTAACAATACAGCTGAATCTGCATCTTTAAAAGCTGGGTCTGTATCAGGAAAATGCTTTCCGATATCTCCTGCTGCAATCGCACCTAAACATGCATCAGCAATCGTATGTAACAATACATCTGCATCTGAATGACCAATTAATCCTTTCTCGTGTGGAATTGTAATTCCACCGATAATCAACGGACGCCCTTCCGCAAATTCATGTACATCAAAACCTTGTCCAATTCGAAACATCCTTACTTCCTCCTTAAGCTAAACTACTGAGCTTTATGACTCTATATTATATCGCTATCCTTATAAAGAAAAGCCCGGCTGTTGCCGAGCTTTTCTTTATTAACACATCATCAACGTTATTTCTTCTGAACACGAAGGAAACTTTCAGCAATTAGTAGATCTTCCGGAGTCGTCACTTTAATATTATAGTAACTCCCCTCCACTACACCAACTTGCTTCCCAACGCGTTCTACGAGACTTGCATCATCTGTTCCAAGAAAACAACTTTGCTTTGCGCTTCTATGAGCTTCTAGCAAAAGAGAAACAGAGAATCCTTGTGGTGTTTGTACAGCGTTAAGTTGAGACCGCTCTACCGTTTCTACAACAACACCCTGCTCTACTTTCTTAACAGTATCTTTTACTGGCACTGCACAAATGGAAGCTCCATATTTTTCTGCTGCAGTTAATACATCGCGAATCACTTTATTCGTTACGAACGGGCGCGCCCCGTCATGAACAAGAACATATTCGACACCACTCGCATACTGAAGTGCGTTATATACGCTATCTTGTCTTTCGGCTCCACCCTGAATAAATTGTACCTGCTTTTCAATCTGGTACTTCTGCATCAACTCTTCAAAATACGGGCGTTCTTCTTCGTTAATTGCCATAATAATACTTTTGCACGCTTTATCTTTTTCAAAAGCACGCAATGTGTGCACAATAATTGGTACTTCATCTATAAGTAAAAATAACTTATTTTTACCAGCACCCATTCGTTTCCCTTGGCCCGCTGCCGGAATAATTAATGTATACATATTAATAATCCTCTACTTATAATGCTTTTTCTAGCAATTTACGTTTTGCGAAAATCATACGACCAGCCGATGTTTGTAATACGCTAGTAACAAGTACATCAAGTTGTGAACCCACATACTCTCTACCATCTTCTACTACAATCATCGTACCATCATCTAAGTATGCAACACCTTGATTCTGTTCTTTACCATCTTTCACAACATAAACACTTAATTCTTCACCAGGGAGTACGACTGGTTTAATCGCATTAGCTAAATCATTAATGTTTAACACCGTAACCCCTTGTAATTCAGAAACTTTGTTTAAATTGAAATCGTTTGTTACTACAGTTCCACCAGTGATTTTTGCCAACTTTACAAGCTTGCTATCTACTTCTTGGATATCATCGAAATCGCCTTCATAAATTTCTACCGGAATTGGCATCTCCTTTTGAATACGATTTAAAATGTCTAGCCCTCTGCGGCCACGATTACGCTTTAAAGCATCTGAAGAATCGGCAATATGCTGAAGCTCTTCTAATACGAATTGCGGAATGACAATTGTTCCTTCTAAAAACTTTGTTTGGCAAATATCTGCAATACGTCCGTCAATAATTACACTCGTATCAAGAATTTTCCAATGAGTCGTAGATTTTTCTGCTTCGACCTCTACCTCTTCATTCTCACTATTGTTTTTCTTCTTACCTCCGCGTTGGGGTAATGTAAATAATCCTAGCAATTCATTCCTCTTTTTAAACCCTACTTGGAATCCTAAATATCCAAGTAAAAGGGTGAAGAACACTTGCAACACCGTACTAATAACTGGAATTGTAAATTCACGAATTGGTATCAAAATTAAATATGCAACAATAAGACCAGAGATTAATCCTAATGTACCAAATAAAACATCTGCTACAGGCGCCTTTACAAGAGCCTCTTCAATATGCTTAATAAGTTGAACAATATAATCTACAAGCCAAAATGTTGTTAAAAATAAAATAATTGCACCAATAATTGCACGAACATACGATCCTTCCAACAAAGGAACCGCACCGATATCTAATACATTAATAATTTTTGGGATTAAGTAAATCCCTAACGCTCCCCCGATCACTAAAAAGAAGAGCTGTACAATCCGTTTTAACATCCAACCACCTCCTACTCATTATTAACCATTGTTTCGCTAATCAAAACGCCGAATGCAAAAGCGGACGTGTTTTTTTGTAAATAGTTTTATTTACCAATATATCATATCATATACCAAAAATGTTCTAGTGTCGTTATATTATAGAATCAATGTAATATTCTTAATTGTGTCTACTCATATAGAGATGCTCTTGAATTCTTTTTAGACCTTCTCGTATTTTCTTCGCTCTCACTTCTCCAATTCCTTCCACATCATCCAATTCATTAATAGTTGCTCGGCAAACACCTTGCAATGTTTTAAATCGATTAATTAAATTCTCGATAATAAGTGGCGGAACACGAGAAATCTTGCTTGTGATTCGGTACCCTCTAGGTGTCACACTTTCTTCTAAGCTTGTTTGTCCTGGATAGCCAAGTAATTTAACTAAATCACTATCCTCTAAAAGTTGTGTATTTGCAAGATCTTGTAACTTTTTCAAGATTTGATGATGGTCTTGTGTTTTCTCCTGGTGATAATCTTTAATTAACAATGCTGCCTCTGCCTCTAAATCAGCTAGTAATTCTGTAAGCTGTAAACGAATTAACCTACCTTCTGTTCCTAACTCATGAATATAGCTCAATATTTCATTTTTTATACGCAGCACCATTTCAACACTATGTAAAACGTGAACCACCTCGGACATTGTAACGACCTCTTCAAATTCTAGAATACCCAAATTCGTAATGCCGTCATTCCATACAGCCTTATATTTTTCTAGCGTTTGAATTGCTTGATTTGCCTTCGTTAAAATGACACCTATATCTTTTAATGTATAACGTAAGTTCCCTTGATATAGCGTAATTACATTACGTCTTTGTGAAATGGCCACAACAAGGCTGCCCGTCTGCTTTGCTACACGCTCTGCTGTTCGGTGACGCATACCTGTTTCAATAGAATCAATAGATGAATCCGGAACTAACTGTGCGTTTGCAATTAAAATTTTACTTCCAGTTTCATTTAAAATAAGTGCTCCATCCATTTTTGCTAATTCATATAAACTAGCAGGAGAGAATGCGCAATTAATATGAAAACCACCATCAACAATGCTTTTAATCTGCTCATTATACCCAAGAACAATTAGTCCCCCTGTTTGTGCACGAAGTACATTATCTATCCCTTCGCGCAGTGGTGTTCCCGGGGCCACGAGCTGTAAAATATTAATTATACTTTTGACACGTTGCTTATTTTCTTCCATAGCCTAGCCTCCTAATGTCAAACGAAGCGCTTCTCCTAAATTAGAAACACCCACAACCTCAATCCCCTCTGGAATTGTCCACCCCCCTAAATTTTTTCTAGGAATGATAGCACGTTGAAATCCTAATTTAGCTGCTTCTTGTACACGTTGTTCGATTCTTGATACTCTTCTTATTTCTCCAGTTAATCCAACTTCTCCTATTACCGCATCAGTTGGTGCCGTAGATTTATCTCTAAAACTTGAAGCTATACTTAAGGCAACAGCTAAATCAATTGCCGGTTCATCTAATTTCAAACCACCAGCTACTTTTAAATACGCATCTTGATTTTGTAATAGTAAACCTGTTCTTTTCTCTAGTACCGCCATAATAAGCGAGACACGATTATGATCAATTCCTGTCGCCATTCTTCGAGGATTTCCAAAACTAGTAGGGGAAATTAATGCCTGTATTTCTACTAAAACTGGTCTTGTTCCTTCCATTGAGGCAACTACTGTTGAACCTGCAACTCCAACTGGTCTTTCCTCAAGGAAAATTTCAGAAGGATTTAAGACTTCTGCAAGGCCAAGTTCTTTCATTTCAAAGATACCCATTTCATTCGTAGAACCAAAACGATTCTTTACAGCTCGTAAAATACGATATGTATGGTGTCGATCTCCTTCAAAGTAAAGAACTGCATCGACCATATGTTCTAACATACGCGGCCCCGCAATTGCACCTTCTTTTGTCACATGTCCTACGATGAAAATTGGGATTCCCTTTGTTTTTGCAAGTTTCATTAATTCTGCTGTACATTCACGTACTTGCGCCACGCTACCAGGAGCTGATGTCACCTCAGGTAAATGTATCGTTTGAATAGAATCAATAACAACAAAAGCAGGATTCATCTCTTCAATATGTGCTGCAATACGCTGTAAATCTGTCTCTGATACAACAAATAGATTACTACCATTTACATGTAAACGATCTGCACGAAGTTTAATCTGCTTTGCTGACTCCTCACCTGATATATACAATACATCATATGAAGCATCTGCTAATTGCGAGGAAATCTGTAATAATAACGTTGATTTTCCAATCCCAGGGTCCCCACCAATAAGTACTAAAGATCCATCTACAATTCCGCCACCTAGTACACGGTTAAACTCCTGAAATTTTGTTTCAATACGTGCCTCAGACTTTGTTTCTACTTCTGTAAGACGTCTTGGTTTTGTTACTTCTGTTTGAATTGCATTTGCATAATTTAGGCGTCTGGATGATACAACGGGTTCCATCTCTTCAACAAGCGAATTCCATTGACCACACCCTGGACATTTACCCATATATTTTGGTGATTGATAACCACACTCTTGACATGTGAATTTTGTTTTCTTTTTAGCCATATCTTTTTATATTTCACTTCGCTTTCATCTATAAACATTTGACCTTCTCGTACAAGAAAGAGGGCTATCTCGTAGCCCTCTTAGTTTGTCTATACTTATTTTACCTTTTCAGCACTATGAATGACAAATGTTTCCCCTTCTACATCAAAGATAACTTTTTGTCCTTTCTCAATAGCACCTTTTAAAAGTTCTTCCGATAGTCTATCTTCTACATGCTTCTGAATTGCTCTACGTAGTGGACGAGCACCATATTCACGATCAAACCCTTTATCAGCAATAGCTGCAATCGCCCCTTCTGTTAATTGCAATTCAATTTCTTGTTCTTTTAAGCGATTCACTAACTGATTTACCATAAGAGTCACAATTTCTTGAATATGTTTTTTCTCAAGCATATGGAATACGATAATTTCATCAATACGGTTTAAGAATTCTGGACGAAATGCCTTTTTCAGCTCATCCATTACTTTACCTTTCATATCCGAATAATCACGGCTTTCATCTTGTACGTTAAATCCAAGATGTTTGTTACGTTTTAACGCCTCAGCACCAACGTTAGACGTCATAATAACAATCGTATTACGGAAGTCAACTGTACGTCCTTTAGAATCAGTTAAACGACCATCTTCCAATACCTGTAGTAAAATATTAAATACATCAGGATGCGCCTTCTCTACTTCATCTAATAGGACAACTGAATACGGCTTACGACGAACCTTCTCTGTTAATTGTCCGCCTTCTTCATACCCAACATATCCTGGAGGAGAACCAACTAAGCGAGAAGTTGAATGTTTCTCCATATACTCAGACATATCAATGCGAATCATTGCATCCTCATCACCGAACATAGATTCTGCCAATGCTCTTGCTAATTCTGTTTTACCTACACCTGTTGGTCCTAAGAAAATAAATGAACCAATTGGACGTTTCGGATCTTTCAGTCCTGCTCTTGCACGACGAACAGCTTTCGCTACAGCCACTACCGCTTCATCCTGGCCGATGACACGATCATGAAGAATGGATTCTAAGTTTAATAATTTATCAGTCTCTGTTTGTGCAAGTTTAGAAACAGGGATACGTGTCCATGTAGAAACGACATTTGCAATATCTTCTACCGTAACCTCTGAATTTTCTTTTCCTTGTTGTTCTTTCCACTGACGCTTTGTATCTTCCAATTTCTCACGTAAGCGTTGTTCCATATCACGTAAGGAAGCAGCCTTTTCAAACTCTTGACTTTGTACAGCCGCATCTTTTTCTTTTCGAATTTCCTCAAGATTCACTTCAAGCTCTTTTAAGTTTGGTGGTGTTGTATAAGAACGTAAGCGAACCTTTGAAGCAGCTTCATCAATTAAATCAATTGCTTTATCTGGTAAGAAACGATCCGTAATATAACGATCAGAAAGTTTCACAGCTGCATCAATTGCATCATCTGTAATAGACACACGGTGATGGGCCTCATAACGATCGCGTAAACCTTTCAAGATTTGAGTTGATTCTTCTAGACTCGGCTCATCAACATGAATTGGCTGGAAACGTCTCTCTAAAGCTGCATCCTTTTCAATATATTTACGATACTCATCTAAAGTTGTCGCACCAATACATTGTAATTCTCCGCGTGCTAAAGATGGTTTTAAAATATTTGATGCATCGATTGCACCTTCTGCTCCACCTGCACCGATTAATGTATGAAGTTCATCAATAAATAGAATAATATTCCCTGCTTGACGTATTTCATCCATTACTTTCTTTAAACGATCTTCAAACTCACCACGATATTTCGTCCCAGCTACCACTGTTCCCATATCTAGTGTCATAACACGCTTATCTCTTAACGTTTCAGGAACTTCATTATTTACGATTTGCTGTGCTAACCCTTCAGCAATTGCTGTTTTACCTACACCAGGCTCTCCAATTAACACTGGATTGTTTTTTGTTCTACGGCTTAACACTTCAATTACACGTTGAATTTCTTTACTACGTCCAATAACAGGATCCAAACGATTCTCACGTGCAACAACTGTTAAGTCGCGCGCTAAACTGTCTAGTGTCGGTGTATTTGCATTTGTCGATGAACCACCTTGGTGACCTGAACTTGCTTCGTTACTTCCAAGAAGTTGTAACACTTGTTGTCTTGCTTTGTTAAGGCTGACGCCTAAATTATTTAAAACACGTGCCGCTACACCTTCACCTTCACGGATTAAGCCAAGTAAAATATGTTCTGTTCCAACGTAAGAATGTCCTAGCTTACGCGCTTCATCCATAGACAATTCAATAACTTTTTTAGCACGAGGTGTATAATGTACAGTTTGAGAAGCTTCTGTTCCACGTCCAATTAACGCTTCTACCTCTTTTTGCACTTTCTCCGGGCTCAATCCAAGAGCAATTAACGCTTTTGCTGCAATTCCTTCACCTTCGCGTACAAGCCCAAGTAAAATATGTTCTGTTCCAATATTATTATGCCCAATGCGAATTGCTTCCTCTTGAGATAAAGCTAATACTTTCTGTGCTCTTTCTGTAAATCTTCCAAACATCATAGAAATCGCCTCCTACTTGCGCTTAGTTTTTTTCAATACGTAATCGCTCACGGATTAAGGTTGCTCTTCGATAATCTCTTTCTTCTGGTCCTAAAGGTCCTCCTGCGTATTGTTGTAAAATACCTGGTTGCGTAAGAACCATTAGCTCAGTCAAAATATTTCTCGATATACCTTTTATATATCCTAGATCAATACCAAGTCGTACATCCGATAAGCAAGTTGCCGCTTCTGCAGATTGAATTAAACGACTATTTGCTAGTATACCGTAAGAACGATAAACCTTATCTTCAAGCTCAATACTCGAATTTTGTACAATTAATTCTCTGGCCAATTTTTCTTGTTGTATAATTTGCTGCATGACACTCTTTAAATCTGCAATAATATCTTCTTCGGATTTCCCTAGCGTCATTTGATTTGATACTTGAAATATATTACCTAACGCTTCGCTACCTTCACCGTATATTCCTCTTACTACTAAACCTAATTTTTGAATTACTTGTATAATACGGCTAATTCTTTTTGTTAAAACCAGCCCTGGTAAATGAATCATTACAGAAGCTCTTAATCCTGTACCAACGTTAGTAGGACAACTCGTAATATATCCAAGTGATTCATCAAAAGCATATTCAACCTCTTTCTCAATCCAATTATCTATTTGATTGGCGCTTTGAAGCGCCTTTGATAACTGTAGTCCTGGAAATAGGCACTGAATCCTAATGTGGTCTTCCTCATTAAGCATCACACTAATGTGTTCGCTTTCTGATAACAGACATGCTCCATATTCAGTCCCTGCTAGATTTGGACTAATTAAATGCTTTTCGACTAAAACTCTCCTTTGAAGAGGCGTTAATTCATTCATTTTTAATAGTCCAAACTTCCCAAAGGGCTCTACCGCTTTATTTATAAATTTCTTTTTAAATAATTCTTGAACCTTTTGAGCTTCCTCTTCGTTTTGCATAGTAGAAAATTGATATTGCTTAAAATTACGAGCCAAACGAATTCGACTACTTAAAACAATATCAGAATCAGGGCCATCCCCCTTCATCCATGGACTAATCGCTTCATTCATAATTTTGTCCAGTGACATAGAACTACTCCCCCTCTCTATGCTCACTAAGCTGAGTTTCAAGCCCTCGAATTTCATCTCTTACCTCAGCAGCTTTCTCAAACTCCTCATTCTGTACATATTGTTTCAGAATAAGTTTTAGTTCATCTAATTCTTTCTTTAAGTGGATATTTCCTTCCATTCGTTCCGGAATTTTTCCACAATGTTCTGTATGTCCACCATGAAGTCGCTTTAACAATGGGTTTAAGTGTCCTTTAAATGTATCGTAACAAGAAGCACAACCAAAGCGTCCCACCTTTGTAAAATGTTCATATGTCATCTTACAACCTGGACATCTTACTGTATTTGTATTTGAAAACCCGTTTTTTCCTTCTCCAAACATTGTTGATTCACCGTGTAATAAACCAGCAAATACATCATGAAATGAAAAGTTAGACTGTGATGATTGAAAGAAAGGCGTATAGCCACTTTGCTCCGCACATTGCTCACAAAGATGAACTTCCGCCTTCTTCTCGTTGATTACTTTTGTATAATGTAAAGTTGCTGGTCTTATATTACAGTTTTGACAAGTCATCAATATCCCCACCTTTACAACAGGAACGATCTACCTCATGATACTTTTCATACATTACTAGATTGTCCTCTTTCCTTAATCCATTTAGATAAAAGTACATGCTCTTTTTCAAAACTTCTACAATATTTAACTGCCCTATCTTAATTATCATTCTTTTACAAAAGCTGTATTTATTTATATTTCAGTGTTCTTAACATTGCGCATAATATTCGAGCCCTAAGTTCATCTCGAGAAGGAATATCCATTGATAATACAGAACGATCTAGTACACTTAACATTAGTTTTGCTTCACGGCCTGTTATGATTCCCTCTTCTAATAAACGTATAATCATACTCTCTGCATTCCCTTGTGCAACGCTATGATCAATCATATGAAGCATTTGATCAATAATGTCTATATCATCATGCAGTTTGACTTTTATAATGCGAATGTAACCTCCTCCACCACGTTTACTTTCTACTACAAATCCTCTTTCTAATGTAAAACGGGTATTGATTACATAATTGATTTGAGATGGTACGCACTCGAATCGATCCGCAATCTCATTTCTTTTGATTTCAATCACATTATTATTACTTAAGTCAATAACTTGCTTTAGATATTGCTCAATGATATCAGATATATTTCTCATTTATCCGCCACCTTTATTGACTTTGACTATCTTTGACTTTAATTATATACGTATTAATAAAATTTGCAACTCTTTTGCTTATTCACTATCCTAGCCACATTCCCCTGCATTTAATCAAAATAGTAATTATTTAAGCACATTTTTTTAATTACTATGGATTATAAAAGAAAACACGAAAAAACACGAGTCATTTGACTCGTGTTTAG